>NZ_VFXM01000019.1:0-66284 GCF_006519705.1 Ornithinimicrobium kibberense | reverse complement strand
CCTCGGGCAGCTGGTACTCGTACTGGTGGCTCTCTGCGGGCCCGACCTCGACGAAGACGTCGTCGCCCTTCCCCTCGGGGGTGACGTGCAGCCCGTGGACGTGCAGGTTGGTGACGTGGTCCAGCTGGTTGTCCAGCTCGATCCGCAGCAGGTCACCGGGCCGCAGCCGCAGCGTCGGGCCCGGCACCCCACCGTTGTAGCCCATCGTCCTGGCCGACCGTCCGGCCACCTCGTGCGTGCCGAACCTGGCCTGCAGCTGCACGTCCAGCCGGCCGTCGCTGCTGGCCAGCACCTCCGGCTCCACCAGCTCGCCCCCGGGATCCCCCGGCGCCCCCGGGGTCGTCAGCTCGCGCCACAGGCCGGTCCCGCCCACGACCGTGCTCACCACGCCCAGACCGCCCAGGGTCAGAGCGGTCCGCCGGCTGACCGGCCTCACGACCCGTCCTCCCCCCGGGCCAGCACGGCCCGACGCTCCTCGTACTCCTGCGTGCTCAGCTCCCCGGCCGCATACCGCTCGTCCAGGATCTCCCACGCCCGGGGCCGCGACGTCGCGGGGGGTGCCGACCCCTCGGAGGCATCCGTCAGGCCCCCGACCAGCACGCGCACGGCGGTGTAACCGAGGAGCGCGACCCCGACGACCAGCAGGACGATCCAGAGCCACACCATGGGTCCCATCATGCTCCTGCCGGGCCGGTGCGGACCGTGTCAGGTGAGCCACAACGGCGCCAGCCACCCGGTGATGCACGCGGACACGAGCAGCGTCCCGACGACGAGGGCGACGACGCGCCAGCGGGCCACGACGAGCATCCCGGTCAGAGCCCCGACGCTCGTGCCGGCCCCGGTGACGAGGAACGCCAGCGCCGGACCGGCCCCCATGCCACCGTCCATGAGGGAGGCCACCAGCGGCAGCGACCCGTCGGTGTTGAGGTAGACCGGCACGCCGAGCAGCGCCGCCAGCGGGACCGCGGTGAGGGCGTTGCCGTCGCCCAGGTGCTGCTCGAAGAACGACGACGGGACGAGCTCGACGACCAGGTAGCCCAGGGTGGCGAACGCCAGGAAGTAGACCGTCAGCCGCCGGCCGTTGGCCAGCACCACCCGGCCGAACTCCCGGTGCCGGTCCGACCGCGGGGCCTCGACCTCGTCGGTGGCGCAGGTCGGTGCGCCACCGCCCTCGAGGAGGTATGCCGTCGCGCCCGTCGGCGCGTCGGGTGCCCCGCACCCTGCACCGCCGCCCCCGACCAGTGCCGGCTCCGGCACCTCAACCTCCCTCCGCGCCGGCGAGGACGCCACCACCCTCGCCTGGCCGGCCAGCCAGCCGTGCCGATCCAGCACCCATGCGGCGGTCCCGCCCAGCAGGCCCACACCGACCGCGGCGAGGAGGAAGGTCGTGGCGAAGGCCGGCCCGAAGAGCCCGACCGACCAGGCGTACTCGCCGGGGCTGGTCAGCGGGGAGGAGGCCAGGAACGCGACCACCGGGGCCCACGGGACGGAGGCCGCCAGCGATCCGAGGACCACAGCCATCGTGCCGCAGGAGCAGAATGGCGTCAGTGCACCCAGGGCCACCGCGCCCAGCACGGCGACGGGCGTGCTGCGCCGCAGCCATCCGCCCAGGCGGTCGGTGCCGACGTAGACCTGGATGGCCGAGGCCAGCAGGACGCTGAGCACGAGGTAGGGCCAGGTCGCCTCGACCGTGTCGAGGACCCGCTCGAGGACCCGCAGGAAAAGATGGGAGGAGGTGGTGGACATCGAGGCTCCTTTGCATAGATGTCTATCTAATGATTAGATGACTGTCTATGAAAGGCGTCGCGGTGTCAACTTCTTCCCCCGCCGAGCAGCTGCGCGAGCTCTGCTGCTCGCCGGTGCTGGCCGGTGAGCTCGACGGACCCGAGGCCGACCTGCTCGCGCGCACCCTGCGGACCCTGGGCGACCCGGTACGGCTGCGCATTCTGGGCCGGATCCGGACCAGCGACGGGGCCCGGACGACGACGAAGGAGCTCGCCGACCACCTCGGGCTGACCCAGCCGACCGTCTCCCACCACCTCGGCGTCCTGCACGACACCGGGTTCCTCACCCGCAGCCGCGACGGGCGCCAGACCTGGTACGTCATCGAACCGACGGCCTTCGAGTCCCTGCAGCAGCTGCTCGACCCCGCGCCCGCCGCCGGAGGGTAGACGGCCAGGACTCGTCCTGGTCCCGTCCCGTTGCCGTGAGCGTCGGCCAACCGCTTTACTTGACCCACCAGCACCGCCGGTGCGAGAGAGGTGGCCCATGCGCCCGTCCCCAGCAGCTCCTCGGCGGTTTCTCGCCGCCACGACCGCGGCCCTCGTCGTGCTCCTGACCGCCTGCGGCGGGGACGGTGACGCCGACGAGGCCGGGGCGGAGGAGGGCCCTCCGGTGGCGGCGGCCGCGACGGACCCGGCCGACGAGGAGGAGGCCGACGAGGAGGAGGCCGACGAGGAGCCTGCGGGCCAGGAGCAGACGGACGAGGCCGCGGCCGGCCAGGCGGCCGGGTCGGCCGAGGCGACCAGGGTCTGCGACGCGCTCACCGCGGTGGACCCGGACACGGCCTTCGCCGACCTGACGTTCGGCCCGCCCGAGCCCGGCGACGGGGTCACCTCCTGCCGGATGTCGCTGACGAACGCCGAGGGGGAGGGGCTGGCCGCCGCCCTCGACCAGAACGACCTCTTCTCGGTCTACCAGGAGCAGTACGCCGAGGACGAGGACCTCTACCGCGAGCTCGACGGGCTGGGCGAGGAGGCCTTCATCATCAACGACTCCCAGCTGCACGTGCGGCAGGGTCAGGAACGGTGGATGGTCAGCCTGCAGGCCATCGTCCTCGGCGACGACCCGGCGGTGCCGGAGGCCGACGCGACGGAGGCCGGCCTCACCGAGATCGCGCGCAGCCTGCTCGGCCAGTAGGGCCGTGCCGGGGCACGCCCGCGGCAGCACCGCATACCGACGTCTTCTCGCCGCCCTCGTGCTGGCCGGGGTGGCCACCTTCGCCCAGCTCTACTCGCCCCAGGGCGTGCTCCCGCAGATCGCCGACGACCTGGGCGCCACCGCCGACCGGGCCGCGCTCGCCGTCTCCGCCGCCACCCTCGGCCTCGCGCTCGCGGTCGTGCCGTGGTCGTTCGTGGGGGACCGCTACGGGCGTCTGCGGGCCATGGTGGCCGCTGTCGTCGGGGCGACCCTCCTGGGCCTGGCGGCGGCGTGGGCACCCACCTTCGAGCTGGTCCTGCTGGCCCGCCTCCTCGAGGGCGCCTTCCTCGGCGGGGTGCCGGCGCTGGCGATGGCCTACCTCAACGACGAGGTCGACGCCCGGTCGGCCTCCGTCGCGGCCGGCTGGTTCGTCGGCGGGACGACGGTCGGCGGGCTGCTCGGCCGGGTCGTGGCCACCCCGGTCGCCGACCTGACCTCGTGGCGCGTGGGGATGACGGCCGTCTCGGCGATGGCCGCGGCCGCCGCCGTCGGCTTCGTCCTGCTGGCCCCGCGCGAACGCCGGTTCGTCCGGGTCCGCGGCGAGACCTTCCTCGACCGGACCCGACGGGTGCTCACCAACCTGCAGGACCGGGCCCTCCTGGGGCTCTACCTCGTCGCCTTCCTCCTCATGGGTGGGTTCGTCGCCGTCTACAACTACCTGGCCTTCCGCCTCGTGGCCGCGCCCTACCTGCTGCCGGCCTGGGCGGTCGGGCTCGTCTTCCTCGCCTACCTGGCGGGCACGGTCTCCGCGCCGCGCGCCGGGGTGCTCGCCGCCCGCCACGGGAGGTATGCGGTGCTCGTCGCCTCCGTGCTCGTCATGCTGGCCGGCCTGCTCGCCACGCTGACCGGGCCGCTGTGGCTGGTGCTCCTCGGCCTGGTCGTGATGACGGCCGGCTTCTTCGGCGCCCACGCGGTGGCCTCCGGGTGGGCGGGGGCCCGGGCGGTGACCGCGAGGGCCCAGTCGACGGGGCTGTACAACCTGGCCTACTACGGCGGGTCCAGCCTGCTGGGCTGGGCCGGCGGCCTGGCCCTCGAGGCGAGGGGCTGGACCGGGGTGGTCGGCTTCGTGGCGGTGGCGATCCTGCTGTCCCTGGTGGTTCTCCGGTTGCTCGTGGGACGAGCGGGAGTAGCGTGACGGCGACCGGTCCGTGACGAGGGGAAGAGGATCCCGCCATGAGCCACCAGCCACCGCAGGTCCCCGGCGACCACCTGCACCGGTTCGCACCCGACCCGGACCGAGGGGCGGAGATCGAGCAGAAGTCCCCCGGCGAGCGGGACCCGGGCCTGGAGCCCCGTGCCAACACGGTCCGCTGGGGCGGCCTGGCGGCCGGTCTCGTCGCCGCCCTCGCCATCTACCTGCTCATGGGGGACGTGGCGCACCCGGCCAAGCTGACCGCCGCCGTCGCCGTGCTCATGGGCATCTGGTGGATGACCGAGGCCCTCCCGATCCCGGCGACCGCCCTGGTGCCCCTCGTGGTGTTCCCGGTCCTGGGGGAGGCCAGCGTCAACGACGTCGGCGCGTCCTACGGCAACAACATCATCTTCCTCTTCATGGGCGGGTTCATGCTGGCCCTGGCCATGCAGCGGTGGAACCTGCACCGCCGCATCGCGCTGGTCACCGTTCGGGCGATGGGCACCAACCCGGCGATGGTGGTGGCCGGCTTCATGATCGCCACCGGCTTCCTGTCGATGTGGGTCTCCAACACCGCCACCGCCGTCATGATGCTGCCCATCGGCGTCTCGGTGCTCATGCTCGTGACCACGCTCGGCGAGAAGGTCGGCGAGCCGGCGGCGGCCGGTGCCGACCAGGGCGAGCCGGACCTGCAGTCGAAGAAGGTCAAGGACGCGGTCATCGAGTCCAACTTCGGCACCGCGCTCATGCTCGGCATCGCCTACGCCGCCTCGATCGGCTCGCTGGGCACCATCATCGGCACGCCCCCGAACACGCTGATGGTCGGCTACCTCGCCGAGAACCACGACATCGACGTCGGGTTCGGCCAGTGGATGCTGGTCGGCGTCCCGCTCGCGGTGGTCTTCCTAGTCATCGCCTGGTTCCTGCTGACCAAGGTGCTGTTCAAGCCCGAGATCGACGAGATCCCCGGTGGCCGCACGCTCATGGACGAGGAGGTCGCCAAGCTGGGTCGCATGTCCCAGGGCGAGATCCGGGTCCTGGCCCTGTTCGTCCTCGCCGCGCTGGCCTGGGTGACCGTGCCGCTCATCTGGGAGGAGCCGCCGATCAGCGACGCCGGCATCGCCATGGCCGTGGCGCTCCTGCTCTTCCTGCTGCCCGCCGGTGCCGCCCGGGGCGTGCGCCTGCTCGACTGGGAGAGCGCGGTGGAGCTGCCGTGGGGCGTGCTGCTCCTCTTCGGCGGCGGGCTGGCGCTGTCCGCCCAGTTCGGCGCCTCCGGCCTGACCGAGTGGATCGGCGGCCAGGCCGAGGGCCTCGGCGGTCTGCCGGTCGTGCTGCTCGTGGTGGTCTTCGCCGCCGGGATCATCTTCCTCACCGAGCTGACGAGCAACACCGCGACGGCGGCCACCTTCCTGCCGGTCGCCGGCGGCGTCGCCCTCGGGATCGGGGTCGACCCGATGCTGCTCGTGATCCCGGTGGCCCTGGCCGCCACCTGCGCGTTCATGCTGCCCGTGGCCACCCCGCCCAACGCCATCGCGTTCGGCTCCGGCTACGTCACCATCCCGCAGATGATGAAGGGCGGCCTCTGGCTCAACCTCATCGGCATCGTCCTGGTGACCATCACGGTGATGACGCTCGCGGTCTGGGTGTTCTCGATCGTCTACTGACAAGGGGCCGGGCGGGCCGCGGCGGTTTCCCGCCGGGCCCGTCCTGCCGTACCATCGTCGTTCAGCGAGGGGAGTACTTCCGAGCGCCGGTCCGGTCATTACGTCACCCCCAGGGTGTCTCGGACGGCGGCCCGTGGCCCGGGTGAAGGAGACCTCGATCCGATCGACCTGATCTGACCGAGAGGCCCTTCCCGATGCTGACCACCGCTGCCGACCTGCCGTCGGCCATCTCCACCGTCGCCACGCCCGGCCTGTGGGCCGTCACCGTGGCCGCCGTCCTGGCGCTGCTCGCGCTCGACTTCGCCCTGACGCGCAAGCCGCACGAGGTCTCCATGCGGGAGGCGGTGGGCTGGAGCGTCTTCTACGTCGCCCTCCCGCTGGCCTTCGGCGCCTACGTCTGGACCCGGTTCGGGTCCACCACGGGGCTGGAGTACCTCACCGGCTATCTCGTCGAGAAGTCCCTCTCCGTGGACAACCTGTTCGTCTTCATGCTCCTGCTGTCGGCCTTCGCGGTGCCCAAGGAGCTGCAGCAGCGGGTCCTGCTCTTCGGCATCGCCGCGGCCCTGGTGCTGCGGGCCATCTTCATCGCCCTCGGGGCGGCCGTGCTGGCCAACTTCACCTGGGCCTTCCTGCTCTTCGGCGCCATCCTGCTCGTCACGGCGGTCAAGGTGCTGCGCGACCAGCTCAGCGGCGGCAGCCACGACCTCGACGTGTCCTCGATGCGCTCCGTCCGGCTGATCCGCCGGTTCGTCCCCGTCACGGAGGACTACCGGGGCACGCGGCTGGTCGTGCGTGAGGCCGGCCGCCGGGCGCTCACGCCGCTGGCCGTGGTCGTCGTGGCGATCTTCGCCACCGACATCGTCTTCGCCGTCGACTCGGTGCCGGCCGTCTACGGGATCACCGGTGACCCGTTCCTCGTCTTCGCCACCAACGCCTTCGCGCTCCTGGGCCTGCGCGCGCTCTACTTCGTGCTCCAGGGCGCGCTGAGCAAGCTCGTGCACCTCGGCTACGGCCTGGCGGCGATCCTGGGCTTCATCGGCGTCAAGCTGGTGCTGCACTGGGCGCACGGCATCTGGCCCGGCGTCCCCGAGGTGCCGACCCTCGCCTCGCTCCTGGTGATCGTCGGCGTGCTCGCCCTCGTCACCCTCACGAGCCTGTACGCCACCCGGGGCGGGGGAGACCCCGTCGGCTCGGCCCACCTGGCCCACCTGGGCACGCCCACCGAGGAGGGCTCCGACGTGCCGGCGGAGGAGGCGGACCGTTCCGTGGGCACCCGGCCCGGACACCCGTCGGACCGGGCGTGACGCCCCGGCCGGTCAGACCGACTTGATCGCGGAGACGTCCAGGACGAGCTTGATCTTCTCGCCGACGAGCACGCCGCCGGTCTCCAGGGCGGCGTTCCACGTCAGGCCCCAGTCCTTGCGGTTAATGCTGGTCTCGCCCTCGAAGCCGGCGCGCAGGTTGCCGAACGGGTCCTGGGCCAGGCCCGTGCTGGTCAGCTCGACCGACAGCGGGCGGGTGACGTCCTTGATGGTCAGCTCGCCGTCCAGCCGGAAGGTCTCCTCGTCGACGCGCTCGACGGAGGTGGTGCTGTACCGCACCTCGGGGTAGGTCTCGACGTCGAAGAAGTCGGCCGAGCGCAGGTGGGCGTCCCGGTCGGCCGCGCCGGTGTTGATGCTCGCCGCCTGCATGACGACGGTGGCGTGCGAGGCGGACAGGTCGTCGGTGTCCACGACGCCGCTGCCCTCGAACTCGTCGAAGGTGCCGCGGACGTTGGTCACCATCGCGTGCCTCGCGACGAAGCCGAGGCTGCTGTGGCTGGGGTCGATCGTCCACGTGCCGTCGAGCTCGGCAGCGGCAGTCTCGGTCTCCGCCGCGGCCGGGACCGACCTGTCGGTGGCCGGCGACGAGGCGGTGGTCTTGGTGCGGCTCGGGGCGGTGTCGGACTTCTTGGTGAACCAGTCGAAGAGACCCATGCGAAAACTCCTGAAGATCGGGTGGTGGGGATTCGGCTCCACCCTAGGGGCAGTTATGTGACAAGTCAACTATCGACGGAGGCGGCCCTCCCCGAGGCGGGGCGTCACACCAGGCGGGTGGCCAGCTCCTGGACCGTCCGCTCCCGGTGCAGGTCGCGGTCCAGCTGCTCGGCGGCATACGCCCCCGCCACCGGCTGGACCATGACCTCGTCCACGCCGAACTGCGCCGCCAGCGCCCGCACCTGGTCGGCCACCTCGTCGGCGGTCCCCAGCAGCCAGGGGTCGGTGACGGCGTCGAAGGCCGGCTGCGGGATCGGCAGCGGCTCCTCGAGCGCCTCGTCGACCGTCAGCAGCGGCCGCATCCGCAGCGGGCCCGGCGCCTGCAGGCTGGCCATCATCAGGTGGAACGGCAGCGCCAGCCGCTCGGCCTCCTCGCGGGAGTCGGCGACCACGGCGTTGACGGTGAGGAAGGTCCGCGGCTCGCCGGGGCCGGCGAAGCTGGACCGGTAGAGCTCCAGCGCCGCGGCCGTCCCGTGCCCGGCGAAGTGGTGGGCGAAGACGTAGGGCAGCCCGAGCTCGGCCGCCAGGCGCGCCGAGTAGTCGGAGGAGCCCAGCAGCCACACCGGCGGGGCCGTGCGGGCCAGCGGCGTCGCGCGGATCGCGTGCTGGCGCTGCCCGATCTGCACGGCGGCGCCCTCGGGGTCCATGAACGCCATCACCTGCTGGACGTACTCCGGGAACCGCTGCACGGCGTCGGCGTCCGACTGCCCGGCGCGCAGGGCCCAGCTGGTCACGGGGTCGGTCCCGGGGGCCCGCCCGATGCCCAGGTCGATCCGACCGGGGTATGCCGCCTCCAGCAGCGCGAACTGCTCCGCCACCGCGAGGGGGGCGTGGTTGGGCAGCATCACCCCGCCGGAGCCGATCCGCATCCGCTCCGTCGCCGCGGCCAGCATCCCGATCGCCGCGGGCGGGCTGGTCGAGGCCACCGACATCGTGTTGTGGTGCTCGGCCAGCCAGTAGCGGGTCACCCCGCCGCGGTCGGCCACGACGGCCAGGGACCGGGCGGCGTCGAGGGCCTGGGCGGTGGTCTGGCCGGTGCGGACGGGCAGGAGGTCGAGCACGGACAGGGCGATGGGTGACATGTCCACAGTCTAGGGAGCGTGCCAGGATGATCCCGCCCGACCCCGGTGGCGCCGTACCGGCACCCGCCGCCCGCCCCATGACCACGCCATACCCGCAGGAGCAGCCGGTGACCGACCACCCGACCCTGGCCCGGCGGCTGGGCACCGCCGACGCCGTCGTCATCGGCCTGGGCTCGATGATCGGCGCCGGGGTCTTCGCGGCGTTCGCCCCCGCGGCGCAGGCGGCGGGCACGTGGCTGCTCGTCGGCCTGGCGGTGGCCGCGCTGGTCGCCTACGCCAACGCGACCTCGTCGGCCCAGCTCGCCGCGCAGTACCCGACCTCCGGCGGCACCTACGTCTACGGCCGGGAGCGGCTGGGGGCCTGGTGGGGTTTCGCCGCCGGGTGGGCGTTCGTCGTCGGCAAGACCGCCAGCTGCGCCGCGATGGCGCTGACCTTCGCCGCGTATGCCGCACCGCCCGGCTGGGAGCGTCCCGTCGCCGCCACCGCCGTGGTGGCGCTGGCGGCGGTCAACTACCACGGGGTCACCCGGACCGCCGGGCTGACCAGGGTGGTCGTCACGGTCGTCCTCGTCTCGCTCGGCCTGGTCGTGCTGGCCGGCGTCGTCGGGGGCGACCCGGACTGGACCCGGGTGCTGCCCGCCGGGGCACCCGGTGGCGGTGGCGGCGCCGTGGGCGCGGAGGGGGACGGTCTGGCGGCCGTCCCCGGCTACGGCGTGCTCCAGTCGGCCGGCCTGCTCTTCTTCGCCTTCGCCGGCTACGCCCGGATCGCGACGATGGGGGAGGAGGTGCGCGACCCCGCCCGGACGATCCCCCGGGCCATCCAGCTCGCCCTCGGCGCCGCCGTGCTCGTGTATGCCGTGGTTGCGGCCACCCTGCTTGCCGTCCTGGGCCCGGAAGGGACCGCCTCCTCGGCCGCACCGCTGGCCGACCTGGCCGAGGCCGGCCCGTGGGGCTGGGCGGGCGTCGTCGTCCGGGTCGGGGCTGCTGCCGCCTCCCTGGGCGCCCTGCTCGCGCTCATCGCCGGGGTCGGCCGGACCAGCCTGGCGATGGCGCGGCAGGACGACCTGCCCGGCTGGCTGGCCGCCGTGCACCCCCGGCACCGGGTGCCGCACCGGGCGGAGGTCGCGCTCGCGGGCGTCGTGGTCGTGCTGGTCCTCACGGTCGACCTGCGGGAGGCGATCGGCTTCTCCTCGTTCGGGGTGCTGCTCTACTACCTGGTCGCCAACCTCTCGGCCTGGACCCAGGACGAGGACCACCGTCGCTTCCCCCGAGCCCTCCAGGTCCTGGGGGCCGTGGGCTGCCTCGCCCTGGTCGTCACGCTGCCGCCTACGGCCGTGCTCGTCGGGACGGCCGTCCTGGGGACCGGGCTGGCGCTGCGGGCCGCCCGCCTGCACCACCGTCGTCCTCCCTCGCGGCACCCCCGCCGCTGACGGCGGCGGGTCGCCGGCCAGCCGGGGCCGCCCGTCACCCCTGCTACCGTTGGAGGAGAGCACACGCGCTCCGGGGTCGGTGCAATTCCGAGCCGGCGGTGACAGTCCGCGACCCGGCCGCAGCCAGCGGCCGGTTGACCTGGTGAAACTCCAGGACCGACGGTGAAAGTCCGGAAGGGAGGCAGCGCGCGGTGGACCACGCGTCGGCGTGACCCGGTCCCTCGGACCGGATCCGGCGTCCGGCGGTCCTCTGCCGTCGTCCCCCTCGTCCCGGGCAGGACCGACGACGGAGAGACGCCGATGAGCACCGACACCCGCTGGCTGGACCAGGCGGTCGACGCTGCGCTGCACGGACCCGCCGTCGACCCCAACCCCCGGGTCGGCTGCCTCGTCGTCGCGGCCGACGGCACCGTGGTGGGCCGCGGCCACCACCAGGGGGCGGGCAGCCCCCACGCCGAGGCCGTGGCGCTCGCCGCCGCCGGGGACCGCGCGAGGGGCGCGACCGCATACGTGACCCTCGAGCCGTGCAACCACCACGGCCGCACCGGTCCCTGCACGCACGCCCTGCGGGACGCCGGGGTGGAGCGGGTGGTCTTCGCCGTCCCGGACCCCACCCCCCAGGCCGCCGGTGGGGCGGACTGGCTGCGCGACCACGGGATCGCGGTCGAGCAGCACCCCCATCGCGACGCCGAGGCGCTCGTGGCCGACTGGACCGTGGCCGCCCGCCTGGGCCGGCCCGTCGTGGTGTGGAAGGCCGCCACCACCCTGGACGGACGGGTCGCCGCGGCCGACGGCTCCAGCCGCTGGATCACCTCCGCCGAGGCCAGGGCCGACGCGCACCTGCTCCGCGCGCGGGTCGGGGCCGTGGTCGTGGGCACCGGCACCGCGCTGCGCGACGACCCCAGCCTGACGGCGCGCACCGCCGAGGGGGAGCTGCTGCCCGACCAGCCCCTGCGCGTGGTCGTCGGCCGCCGGGACCTGCCGGCGGACGCGCGGCTGCGGACCGGGCCCGGCGAGCTGCTGCACCTGCGCACCTCCGAGCCCCGCCAGGTCCTGGCCGAGCTGGCCCGCCGCGGCGTGCACCGGGTGCTGCTGGAGGGCGGGCCCACGCTGGCCGCCGCCTTCTGGCGGGCCGGGTGCGTCGACGAAGTGCTCGTCTACCTGGCCCCGGCGCTGCTCGGTGCCGGGCCCGCCGGCGTCGGCGACCTGGGCATCGCCTCGATCGAGGACGTCGCCCGCCTTGACCTCGTCGACGTGACCCGGGTGGGACCCGACCTGCGGCTGACCCTCGTCCCGCAGGCGCCGCCCCGCGAGCGTGGGGCGCGGTCCACCCCGTCCGTCGGGCACGCCCGCCCGGCACCGCCGACCACCACCGACCAGCGGACGCTCGCCCCGTCCCCGACCCCCTGAGGAGCCCCATGTTCACCGGCATCGTCGAGGAGCTCGGCCGCCTGACCCGACGGACCGACGGGCAGGACAGCAGCCGCGTCGAGATCTCCGGACCGACGGTCGTCCCCGGTCTCTCCCACGGCGACTCGGTCGCCGTCGACGGGGTCTGCCTGACCGTGACCGAGGTCGTCGGTGACGGCTTCGTCGCCGACGTCATGGCCGAGACGCTGGCCCGCACCACGCTGGGCCGCCTCACCGAGGGGGACCCGGTCAACCTCGAGCGGGCCGTCCGGGTGGACGACCGGCTCGGCGGCCACATCGTGCAGGGCCACGTCGACGGCACCGCCCGGGTGATCTCCCGGACGCCGGGGGACCGGTGGGAGGTGGTCCGGTTCTCGCTGCCGCCGGAGCTGGCCCGGTACGTCGTGCACAAGGGCTCGGTCTGCCTGGACGGGGTCTCGCTCACCGTCTCCGCGCTCGACGAGGACGCCTTCGAGGTGAGCCTCATCCCGACCACCCTGGAGCTGACCACCCTGGGCCGCCGGCAGCCCGGCGACGAGGTCAACGTCGAGGTGGACGTGCTGGCCAAGTACGTCGAGCGGCTCGTCGCCGCAGGGGCGGGCGGGACGACCGGGTCGACGGGGACGACGTCATGACGAGCAGCGCCGTGGTCCCCGGCCTGTCCTCGGTGGAGGCGGCGCTCGAGGCGCTGCGCGACGGGCTGCCGGTGCTCGTGCTGGACGACGTCGACCGGGAGAACGAGGGGGACGTCATCCTCGCCGCGCAGACGATCACGCCCCGGTGGACCGGGTGGACGATCCGGCACTCCTCGGGATACCTGTGCGCGCCGATGCCCGCCGACTGGGCCGACCGGCTCGCGCTGCCGCCGATGGTGGAGCAGAACGAGGACGCCCTGCGGACGGCCTACGCGATCACGGTCGACGTGGCCGAGGGCGTGACCACGGGGATCAGCGCCACCGACCGGTGCCGCACCGTCGCCGCCCTGGGCGACCCGGCCACGGGGGCGACCGACCTGCGCCGGCCGGGCCACGTCGTGCCCCTGCGGGCCCGCGCCGGGGGCGTGCTGGAGCGTCGCGGCCACACCGAGGCGGCCGTCGACCTGTGCGCCCTCGCCGGCCTGACGCCGGTGGCGGCCATCGCCGAGCTCGTCGACGACGAGGGCGAGATGCTGCGCACCACCCAGGTGCTCGAGCTGGGCGCCGAGCACGGGCTGCCCGTGCTGACCATCGACCAGCTCGTGACCCACCGCCGCGAGCTGGACCAGGCCACGTCCGACGGACCGACGAGGAGCACGACATGAGCAGGAGCGGAGCCCCCACCGTGGAGGCCGACGGCAGCGGGATGCGGGTGGCCGTGGTCGCCGCGTCCTGGCACACCGTCGTTATGGACGGGCTGCTGGACGGCGCCCGCCGGGCCCTAGCCGAGGCCGGGGTCACCGAGGTCGACGAGGTGCGCGTGCCCGGCAGCTTCGAGCTGCCCGTCGCCGCGGCCCGGCTCGCGCGGACCGGCCGCTACGACGCGCTCGTGGCCCTCGGGGTCGTCGTCAGGGGGGGCACGCCGCACTTCGACTACGTCTGCTCGGCGGCCACCGACGGCCTGACCACCGTCTCGGTCACCACCGGCATCCCCGTGGGCTTCGGCGTGCTGACCTGCGACGACGAGCAGCAGGCGCTCGACCGGGCCGGCCTGCCCGGGTCGCAGGAGGACAAGGGCCACGAGGCGGCCGGCGCCGCCGTCGCGACGGCGGCGGTCCTGCGCGAGCTGTAGGCACGATCAGGGCCGGACGATGGTCACCCCCGGGGTCGTCGGACCGCTCATCGCGACCAGGGCCGCGGGTGCTTCGGCCAGCGTGATCGTCCGACCGAGGAACTGCTCGGGCGTCAGCCGGCCGTCCACCACGTCGGCCAGCATCCGCGGGTAGTCGGCCGGCGCCATCCCGTGGCTGCCCAGCACCTGCAGCTCCCGGGCCACCACCGTGTGCATCGGCACGCTCGCCCGGTCGCCGATCACCGCGGGCGGCATCAGTCCCAGCTGCAGGTGACGGCCGCGCACGCGCAGCACCGAGGTGGCCGCCCGGGCGGTGGCGACGCTGCCCAGGGCGTCGACCCCGACGTCGACCCCGCCCGGCACGAGCTCCCGTACCCGCGCGACCGCCTCCTCCATGCCCGGGTCGGTGGCGACGTCCACCTGCACGGTCTGCTCCGCGCCGACCCCGCGCGCCAGGTCGAGCGCCTCCGGGCTGACGTCCACCGCGACCACGTGGGCTCCTCGCGAGGCGGCCACCATGACCGCCGCGAGCCCGACCCCGCCGCACCCGAGGACTGCCACGTGCTCGCCGTCGACCACCCGGGCCACGTCGACGACCCCGCGGTATGCCGTCGCGAACCGGCACCCGAGGCTCGCCGCCACGTCCGCTCCGATCTCGTCGGGCAGGTGGACGACGTTGTGGTCGGCCCACGGCACCGCGACCAGCTCGGCGAACGACCCCGGGCCGCTGAACCCGGGCTGCCACTGGTGCGGGCACACCTGGGAGGCAGCGGCACGGCATACCTCGCAGGTGCCGCACCCGCAGACGAACGGGACGACGACCCGGTCGCCGACGGCGACCGTGCGGACGTCCGCTCCGACCTCGTGCACGACGCCGGCGAACTCGTGGCCGGGCACGTGCGGCAGCTCGGTGATGTCGTCGTCGTGCCCCTGCCACGCGTGCCAGTCCGAGCGGCAGACCCCGGTCGCCTCGACGCGGACGACGACGCCGTCCGGCCGGGGGCGGGGGAGCGGCACCTGCGTCACGTAGGGCCGTGCGCCGAACGCGTCGTAGCGCACGGCCCGCATGGTGGGGTGGTCCTCGGGCATGGGGCTCCTCGGGATGTGGTGCGTGTGCACCCTCAGTGTGGCGGTCCCCGCGCGGGCAGGACGCAGGTGGTCCCCGTCGGGGGATGGCGCGGTGGTGCCCGCCAGGTCTAGGTTCATGAGATGCGCATCCAGCTCTGGCACCTGGCGGTCCTGCTGCTGATGGCCGTCCCCTTCGTCCTGATCTACCTCGCGGTGCGCCTCGGCGTGCGCCACGGGCGGCGGGACAGCGGGGCGGGGCGCGGCGCGGGCGAGCAGGACGCCCGCCACGACCGGGCCACCCAGGACTGAGGCCGCTGTGGTCCGTAGGGTCGGGCCATGGGTCTCTTCACCAGCGACGAACAGATCGCCCGGCTCTCCCGGAAGGTCGACTCCCTCTCGGGACAGGTGCGCCACCTGACCCGCCTCGTCGAGCACCTCGCCCGAGGTCAGGGCGTCGACGAGGCGGTCCTCGAGGGCTTCACGCCGCAGGAGGAGCCGTTCTGGGAGGAGGCCCGCCGGCTCAAGCGGGCCGGCTCGCCCATCGCTGCGATCAAGCTCGTCCGCGAGCACACGGGCATGGGCCTGCGCGAGGCCAAGGAGGCCGTCGACCGGTTGTGAGTCAGAACCGCGACGAGCTGCCCGCCCCGCTGAAGCTGCCGCCGCCGCTGTAGCCGGAGCCGGACCCGCCGGAGGCGGCCGACCGCGCCTGCTCGACCTCGCCCTTGCCGGTCGACCAGCCGGAGACGAACGCGTGGGTGCCGAACCACGTCCAGGTCGGGTAGGCCGTCGCGACGATCGTCGGCTCGGACCGCCGCCGGTCGCGCTCGGTCCTCAGCGCCGTGTCCAGCGTCTTCCGCTCGTCCTCGTCCTCCCCGAACGTCCGGGCCACGGCCCCGGCCAGCGCGTCGAGCCGTTCGCTGAGGCCGTCCCGCGTCGCCCGCAGGTGGTCGAGGGCGTCGTCGGGCGAGACCTGCCGGTGCTCCAGCTCGCCACGGAGGCGGTCCAGCCCGGCCAGCTCCTCGGAGGCGAACTGCCGCAACCGGTCCGCCTCCGGAAGTCCGCGCATCTCCTCGGGCAGCTCGGTCCCCAGGAGGTCCTCGACCCCCTCGAGGTCCTCCCGGACGGGGGCGACCTGGCGGTGCCAGGCCTCCACCCACGCGCGGTCCCGGTTGAGGAAGGCCGCGGTGTCGGCGATGACGTCGTCCAGCTGGTCCAGCGAGGTGGCCTTCTCCTCGTAGGCGGCGAGCCGCTCGACGGCCTCGGGCGTGTCGTAGTCCTTCTCCGGGATGCCGCGGGCCGCGTTGCCCAGCTCGGTCAGCTCCCGGACGCCGCGGCTGTAGTCGTCGTAGCGCCGCAGCATCTGACCGCCGTAGCGCGAGTCCTCCGGGATGAGCCGGGCGTGCAGCTCGGTCACCTCCTGGTCCCGCACGACGCTGGCCATCGCCGTGTCGCCGGCCGCCCGGCTCCGGCGGCTCCTCCTCGCCCGGTGCATCCCCACGCCGAGCCAGGTGCCGGCCCCCGCGAGCGTGGCCAGCGAGGCGACCCCGGCAACGGCGATCCCGCCGGCGGTGCGGACGAAGGGTGCGTTCATCCGGGCGGCGGCCTCCTCGATCCCGACGACCGCGCCGTCGGTCCAGCGGCCGGCGCGCAGGTCGTCCTTGGTGGCGTCCTGGATCGCCAGCTGGGCGTCCTCGCCGACCGCCCGGTCGTCGCCGAAGTAGGTCCCGACGAGCCGGCCCTCGGGGTCGACCGCCCAGATGTAGAGCCCGTCGGCCCACCGCTGCCCGTCGTCGCTGAGCCAGTCGGTCCGGTCCTGGCGGGCGTGCTCCAGGACGGCGTCGTTGAGGGCGAGGTCGTCGGTCAGCGCCTCCTCGCCGCCGCGGGTGGTGAACACCGCCACCGTGGTCGGCTCGTGGAAGCGCACGTCCTCGACCCCGGACAGCAGGTCGGGCTCGTGGATGACCCCGGCGGTGTCCTCCAGCTGGACCTGCGTGGCCGGGTGCTCGGGCGCCTCGGCGAGGAACCATCCCACGCTGGCCCCCACCACCCCGAGCGTCGCCACGCCCCCGACGAGCACCCGCTGACGGATCGACATACCCCGAGCTCCTCTCCGCGGCCGACGCTCGCCCGCAGCTGCGGGTGCGACGGCGCCGCGCCCCTCCATGGTTCCACGCCATCCGGGAGTAGCCTCGGGCGCATGAGGTCGTTGCGGGCCGGTGCAGCCGCCGGGCTCGCCGTGCTGCTCACGGTGCTCGTGGCGGCTGCGGGCTGCGGGCTGCTCGGCGGTGGCCGGAACGAGGCCCTCGACGGGCCGTGGGAGCTCGCCTCCTTCGGGGACGCGGCCGGTCCGGTGGTCGACGACGCGGGGATGGTCCCGACGATGACCCTGGACGCGGGCGAGGTGACCGGGCACTCCGGGGTCAACCAGTTCGGCGGGTCCTACACCTGGAGCAGCGACGGGACGTTCGAGTTCGAGGACGTCACGAGGACGGCCGTGGGCGGGACCGAGGCGCAGATGGCGGTCGAGCAGAAGTTCTTCGACGCGCTGGAGGCGGTGCGGCGCTACGAGGTGGCCGACACCAGGCTGCGGCTCTCGGACGATGAGGGCGGGGACCTGCTGATCTTCGACCCGAAGGGACCGGGGGATCGGTGAGCATGCCGGTCGGACGCCGGGGGACCGCGGTGCCGCGTCAGCCGCGCGGCCGCCCGAGGATCCAGTAGGCGCAGAAGTAGACCGCCGTCCTTGCCAGCCCGCGCTCGCGGACCAGGTGACGGCGCACGCGCGCGGCGAGGTCCTGCTCGCCGGACACCCAGCCGTAGTCGGGAGCGGGCAGGTCGGCGTCCGCGAGCACCTCGAGGAGGGCGTCGCCCGGCCGCCCGTCCCGCTCGACCACGGTGAGGCTGCCGCGCTCCGGGGCCGACAGGTCGGGCAGCGCACCGGGCGTGGCCTCGAGCAGGACGTGCAGCTCGACGTCGCGCCCGCGTGCGCGCTCGATCATCGCCACCATGGACGGGTATGCCGTCTCGTCGCCGGCGACCACCTGCACCCGGGCGTCGGCGGGCGGGTGGTAGCAGGTCGTGCCGGTCTGCACCGCGAGCTCGTCGTTCGGTGCGGCAGCGCGCACCCAGCGGGCGCCTGGCCCCTCGTCGACCTCGCCCTCCGGGTGGAGCACGACCTCGAGGTCGAGCTCGGCGACGTCGGGCCGGTAGGCGCGGACGGTGTACCAGCGCACGTCGGGGCGCACGTCCTCCGGCATCCGCGCGAGGACCGGCCGCGGGTTGGGGCCGCTGACCCCCGACAGGTCCGGCAGCGGCGTCCCCGGCTGCGGCATGACCAGGCCCACGAACTCGTCGGGCCCGAACGGCTCCCACCAGCCCGCGAGGCCGGGCACGTGCAGGGTGAGCCGGCGCAGCTGCGGCGCGACCCACCGCGCCGCCAGCACGGTCGCGGGGACGCAGGCGTGCTCGCCGCGCTCCAGCGGCATCGCCGTCGTGCGGGCGTCGGCCTCGGCGGCCGCCTGCTCGGCGACCTGCCGCGCGCCGCGGGCGAGGGTGTCGCTCAGGGGGGCGTTCATCGCAGGACCTCCAGCTCGGGGGCGAGCTCCGGGGCGATCCGCGGGGTGCCCGCGGTGCCCAGGGCGTGCCCGACCGGCCGGTGCCGGCCGAGCGGGATGACGGACAGGTCGCCGGTGGCCTCCTGCCACAGCACGCGGCAGGTGATGCCGAAGACGTCGCAGACGGTCTCGGCCGTCACGACCTCGCGGGGGTTGCCCTGGGCGACGACCCGGCCGCCGCGCATCGCGACCAGGTGGTCGGCGTAGCGGGCCGCCATCGCCAGGTCGTGCAGCACCATGACCACCGTCGTGCCGCGGTCGACGGACAGGTCGCGGACCAGGTCGAGCACCTCGACCTGGTGGGCGATGTCGAGGAAGCTCGTCGGCTCGTCGAGCAGCAGCAGATCGGTGCGCTGGGCCAGCACCATCGCGATCCACACGCGCTGCCGCTGCCCGCCGGAGAGCTCGCCGACCTCGCGGCCGACCAGGTGGCTGGTGGCCGTCAGCTCCAGCGCCTCGGCGACCACCTCGTCGTCCTCGCGGGTCCACCGGCGCAGCAGGCCGTGGTGCGGGTGGCGGCCGCGGGCGACGAGCTCGCCGACGGTGATGCCCTCGGGCACGACCGGGTGCTGCGGCAGCAGTGCCATCGAACGGGCGACCTGCCGGGTGGGCATCCGGTGGACGTCGCGGTCGCCGAGCAGCACGCGCCCGTCCTTGGGCCGCAGCAGGCGGGAGAGCCCGCGCAGCAGCGTGGACTTGCCGCACCCGTTGGGGCCGACGATGGCGGTGACCCTGCCCTCGGGGACGGTGAGGTCGAGGTCGTGCACGATCGTCTGCTCGCCGTAGCCGAGGCTGAGACGTTCGGCGGTCAGGGAGGTCATCTAGGAAGCCCTTTCACGGGTGAGGAGCCACAGGAGGAAGGGGGCGCCGACGAGGCCGGTGACGACACCGACGGGAAGGTTCACGTCAGGTATGGCGTAGGCGCCGGCATGGTCGGCCAGCACCACGATGACCGCGCCGACGAGGGCCGCCGCGGCGATCGAGGCCCGGCCGCCGAGGAGCCTCCGGGCGATCGGGCCGGAGAGGAAGGCGACGAAGGCGATCGGCCCGCAGACCGAGGTGGTCGCCGCGACGAGGAGCACGACCAGCAGCAGCGCCCGGGCGCGGACGAGGCCGGGCGGGGCGCCGACGCCGGCGGCGACGTCGTCGCCGAGCTCGACGAGGTGCAGCTCGCGGGCGGTGGCGAGCAGCAGCGGGAGGGCCAGCGCCACGACCACCGCGAGCAGCCCGATCTGGCGCCAGGTGACGCCGTTGAGGCTGCCGGTCAGCCAGACCATCGCCTCGTGCGCCCGGTAGACGTCGGCGCGCAGCAGCACCCAGTGCACGACCGAGGTGAGCATCGCCGACAGCGCGATCCCGACGAGGATCATCCGCGTCGGTGCCGCGCCGGGGCGGGAGGCCGACAGCGTCAGCAGGGCCACGGCCACGAGGGCGGCGCCGACCAGGGCCGCCACCGTGACGGCCGCCCCCGACCCGCCGAGGACCACGAGCGTGAAGACGGCCGCGGCGCTCGCGCCCATGGTCAGGCCGAGGACGTCGGGGCTGGCCAGGGGGTTGCGGGCCATGAGCTGGAAGGTCGCCCCGCTCGCGCCCAGGGCCATGCCGGCGAGGGTGCCGACGACGGCGCGCGGCAGCTTGGAGTCCAGCAGGATGAACTCGGCGCCGCCGGGTACCTCGCCCGTGCCCAGGACGATGCGCCAGAAGTCGGGGACGGTGATCGTGAAGTCGCCCAGCAGGGTCCGCACCACCATCGCCACCAGCCAGGCGGCGAGCAGGCCGCCCAGGACGAGCTGCCCGCGCCGGCCGGCCCGGCGGCGGGAGGACCGGACCTGCTCGACCCGGTCGACGACCTTCGCCGGGGCGACGTCGACGCTCATCGCACGGCCGTCCTGCGGACGAGCCAGATGAGGCCGGGGGCGCCGAGCACCGCGGTCATGAGGCCGACCTGGATCTCCGAGGGCGGCATGACGATCCGGCCGAGCGTGTCGGTCAGCAGCACCAGCACCGGCCCGACGATCGCGCTGCCGAGGAGGATGCGGCGGTAGTCGGGGCCGGTGACGAGCCGCACCAGGTGCGGCACGACCAGGCCGACGAAGCCGACCGGACCGGCCAGCGCCACGGCGCCGGCGGCCAGGCCGACGGCGCCGAGGGCGACGACGCCGCGCGCCAGGTGGACCCGCTGGCCGAGCGCCCGCTCGAGGTCGTCGCCCAGGGCGGTGGCGTTGAGCACCGGGCCGGACAGGGCGACGACGAGGAGGGAGACGACCAGCAGCGGCAGGACGTCGAGGACCAGGCCCACCGGTCGTCCGGCGACGCTGCCGACCTGCCAGAAGCGGAAGGTGTCCAGGGCGCTGCGGTCGCTGATGAGCAGTCCGGCCACGACGCTGACCGCCCCGGCCGTGAGGGCGGCGCCGGCCAGGGCCATGGTGAGCGGGGCGGGGCCGCCGGGCGCGGCGGCGGAGACGGCATACACGACGACGGCGGCGACGACCCCGCCCCCCAGGGCGAGCCAGCCGAACGCCGCTGCGGAACCGACGCCGAGCAGCTGGATGCCGAGCACGACCCCGAGCGCCGCTCCGGCGTTGACGCCGAGGATCCCCGGGTCCGCCAGCGGGTTGCGGGTCAGCCCCTGCATGGCTGCCCCCGACAGCGCGACCGCGAGTCCGACGACGGCGCCGACGACCGTGCGGTCGACCCGGGCGGCGACGACCGCGGCGGCCGGGTCGGTGGTGCCGCCGCGCAGGAGGGCCTCGACCCCGGAGAGCACCTCGCCGGGGCCGAGGGTGCGCGAGCCGACCGCGACCGAGATCGCGACGGCCAGCACGACGGCACCGAGCCCGACGGCCAGGGGCTCCCAGGTCCGACGGCGCCCTGCCGGCACGCCGCGGGTGCGCGGCGTGCCGGGGAGGGTGCTGGTGCGCGTGGCGATCGCGGCTCTCCGATCAGCAGGGGGGGATGGGTCGCTCAGCGGGCGTCGGCCTCCGCCGCGGTGGCGGCGGCCTCGGCGACCTGCGGGACGAAGCGGTCGATCGCGACCGGGATGGACAGCGGGGTCGGCGAGCTCATGCCCACGACCTCCTGCGGCTCGTCGGCCTCGACGTAGGCGCCGGAGGCCATCGCCGGGATCTGCGAGAGCAGCGGGTCCTCGAGCAGCTTGTCGGCGGTGAAGCCGCCGTCGGTGTAGAAGATGAAGACGTCGGCGTCGAGGGTGTCGGCCTGCTCGGCGGACAGGTTGGCCGAGAAGTTCTCCTCCCCGCTCATCTCCTCCACGACCGGGGCGTTGACCATGCCGAGCTCGGTGAGGAACTGCGGGCGCAGGTCGATGACGTTGTAGAGGCCGATCGTCGAGGTGTCGGTCGGGCTGAACCAGCCCCACGCGAAGGAGGTGCCCTCGAGCTGGGGGAACTCCTCGCGAGCGCTCTCGAACTCGGCCTCGGTCTCGGCGATGGCCTCCTGCGCCTGCTCCGGCCGGCCGATCGCCTGGCCGACGAGCTCGACGGACTCGCGCCACGGGGTCGCCCACGCCGTCTCCGGGTAGGCGACGGTCGGCGCGATCCGGGAGAGGCGGTCGTAGTCCTCCTCGCTCATGCCCGAGTTGGTGCCGATGATCAGGTCGGGCTCCATCGCGGCGATCTCGTCGACCGGGATCCCGTCGGAGTCGTCGTAGCGGGTGATGTCGGCCGGGTCGTGGCCGAGCTCGGTGACGGCCTCGTCGAACCAGTCGGTCGAGCCGGCCTCGTTGCCGCCCCAGTTGATCGTCACCGCGCCGACCGGCACCTCGCCGAGGGCGGCCATGACCTCGTGGTCGGTCCAGCCGACGGTGACCACGCGCTGGGGGTCGGCGGTGATCTCGGTGCTGCCGAAGGCGTGGTCGACGGTGACCGGGAAGGTGCCGGTGTCCTCGCCGCCGGCAGCCGATCCGTCGTCGGCGGCCGCGGTGCCCTGGCCCTGCCCGGTGTCGTCCGTGCCGCTCGCGGTGTCCCCGCCCTCCGCGTCGGAGGTCGGACCGGTGGAGCAGGCGGTCAGGGTAAGCAGGGCGGCGGCGGCCAGGGCGGTCGTGCGGAGGACGGCGGGACGTCGGGACATCGAGGACTCCTCGGGCTGGGACCCCGTGGGGTCCGGAACGCGGACGGAAGTGAGGTTAGGATGTCCTTACCCAATTATGCAAACACCGACGGGCGGGTATGGCGTGGCGCCGCCCGCGCCCTGGGCGTGCCCCTCAGGCGTGCCCGTCAGTCGCGGCCCGCCTCCTGCCAGAGCAGCCCGTCGACCGCGTCCCGGCCCAGGGCCTCGGTGACCTCGTCCTCGGCGGCCGCGCGCTCCATGCCCCTCACCCTCAGGTAGACCAGCGCGACCGCAGGCGTGCGGTGGTGGGCGGCCACGCAGTGCAGCAGCACCCGCCGGCCCTCGGCGCGGAGGGTGGCCACCGCCCGGGCCGCCTCGACGAGGGCGAACCGCAGGTGCTGGTGGCTGGCCGGGTCGTCGGAGTCGACGAGCCACACCTCGGCGTGGTCGCGGGACTCGACGGGGGAGGGGGCGTGCTCGTCCTGGCCCAGCCGGCACAGCGAGACGACGGCGTCGACGCCGAGCTCGCGGACGCGGCCCAGGTCGGCGATGGTGCCCAGCAGCACGTCCGGGTCGGAGGGCAGCGCCGCCGCCAGCGGCCGCTGCGCCCCGTCGTCCATGCGGGGGACGCCCGGCCAGCCCTGGGCGCCGCGCCCACCGCCCGCGGCGGTGCGGACCGCCAGGGAGACCAGGCCCCGGGACCGCAGCCCCGGCCAGCCGTGCACCTCCCGCGTCCAGGCGAACGGCAGCGCCGAGGCGCCGTAGCGCGCCCCGAGCAGCCCGCCCGCGATCGCGGCCACCGTGTCGGTGTCGTGCCCGATGCCGACCGCCCGGTGCAGCGCGGCCACGACGTGGTCCGGGCCGGTCCCGACCTCCCGGGTGTGCCAGATCGCCGACCAGGAGGCCTGGAGGGCGGTGGCCGTCCAGCCGTTGCCCGCGAACGTCTCCGGCGGCCGGGTCTGCGCCTCCTCGAGCCGCTCGGCCCACCAGGTGCGCCGGTCCGTCGGCAGCAGGTCGAGCCCCGCCGCCACGTCGAGCACCCCGTCGAGCACGGCCCGGCGGACCGCCTCGGACCACAGCACGCACGAGTCGCCCGCGACCGGGTCGGCGTGCGTCAGGGTCGCCACGGCCCGGGCCGCCCCGGCGGTGGCCTCCCGGTCGTCGAGACGGGTCAGGCCGACCACGGAGGTGCGCATCAGCGCGCCGTTGCCGGCGGTCCGGCCGGTGCGACGGTGCAGGTCGGCGGCCAGCTCACGCAGGGCGACGTGGTCCCGGTCCGAGGGGTGGTGCGGGCGGTCGGCCAGGATCTGCCGGGTCTGGACGCCGATGTCGGCCGGGCCGTGGGCGTGCCAGCGCAGGAAGCCGGCCGCGACCTGCTCCAGGCCGTCGTCCCCGGCCAGGTCGGCCCCGGTGGCGGCCACCTGGGCGACCGCGACGGCCATCTGGGTGTCGTCGGACCACTCGCCCGGCGCGTAGCCCCCCAGCCCACCCCCCGCCATCCGGGGGCCGCTGGTCGGGTCGAGCCGGGCCGTGCCGAACTCGTAGGGGACGCCGAGGGCGTCGCCGCAGGCCTGCCCGAGGAGGACGCCGGCGGTGCGGTCGTGCTGGACGGTGCTGAGGTGCATGGGAACCTTCTTTCTTCGTGTCAGAGTGACTATATACGAATCCACCGACAAAGGGTGTCGCTGACCCTTAAGGGGCTACGCTGGGGCCGTGGCCGCCTACCCCGCCTTCGCCGTCACCGTCGACGTCGTCGCCCTCACCATCCGCGACGAGGTCCTCCACGTGCTGCTGGTCCGACGGGGAGGTGAGCCGTTCGCCGGCCGCTGGGCCCTCCCGGGCGGCTTCACCCGGGTCGAGGAGGACCTCGAGGACGCGGCCCACCGCGAGCTCGCCGAGGAGTGCCGGGTCACCCGGGACGACCTGCGGCTGGAGCAGTTGCGCACCTACGGCGCCCCCGGCCGCGACCCCCGGCCCGAGCGCGTCGTCAGCGTGGCCTGGCTCGCCCTGGGCGCCCACCTGCCCGAGCCGACGGCCGGCACCGACGCCGCCGAGGCCAGGTGGTGGCCGGTCGAGGAGGCCCTGGCGATGCCGCTGGCCTTCGACCACCACCAGATCCTCACCGACGGGCTCGAGCGGGCCCGGGCCAAGCTGGAGTACACCACCCTGGCCACCAGCTTCTGCCCCCGGGAGTTCACCCTGCGCGACCTGCGGCATGTCTACGAGACGGTGTGGGGCAGCACGCTCGACCGGTCCAACTTCCAGCGCAAGGTCCTGGGCACCGAGGGGTTCGTCGAGGACACCGGCAGGTATGCCGAGGGGCGCCGGGGACGGCCCGCCCGGCTCTACCGGGCCGCGGCCGGGGAGGGCACGGTGCTGCACCCCCCGCTGCTGCGGGGCTGAGCGGCCCTGCGCCGACCGTGCCGGGGCACCGTCGCGGACGGCCGCGGCTGCCAGCTCGGTCGCCGGTGTGCAGCTTCAGTCGCGGCCGGGGTCCCACCCGTGGCCGCAGTGCTCGCAGGTCCGCTGCGTCGCAGCGTGCCCGACGACGCAGCCCAGCTGGTCCACCCACTCCACCGGGCAGGGGCCGGCCGGCATCCCCAGGACATGGTGGCGGACGTCGAGGCTGTGGCACTCCGGGCAGGTACCCCGGGCCCCGGGCAGGTCCAGCCTCCCGCCCCGGGCCGCGAGCAGCTCGACGGCGCGGTCGTCGAGGAGGGCGAGCGGTGGAGGTGGGTCCGGCCAGCCGGCGGCCGGGCCGGGCTGGGGGAGGCGGTGCACGCCGTCCGGGTCCACGGCGAAGGGCAGCGCGAGCCGCACGTCCTCGTGGGCCCGGTGCCGGACCAGGGCGGTGGTCCCGGCCCCGGGCCGCCGTGGTTCGGCGATGTCGATCCGCAGGTGGGGCCGCCACCGGCCCATCCTGGTCGCAGCACCGCTGGTGACCACGGCCGCCCGGGACAGGGCGGCGTAATGACGCAGGCTGTCCTCGACGGCCGCACCACGCTGCCAGCCGGGACCGGCGGCGAGCGAGGTCGACAGCGCGCCCAGGTCGGCCCAGGGATCGTCGGCGACCAGCAGCTCGACCTGCATCATGGTCAGCTGGTGCGAGGGCACCATGGACGACGGGGTCATCGCCCGGAGGGTCACCGCCCGGAGGATCTCGTCGAGGGCCTCCCGGCGCGCACCCGCCCAGCCGTCCTCGGGACGGACCACCTCCTGCGCCGTCAGTCCCGTCGCCGACGTCACGCACCGCACCTGCAGCTGCTCGGGCGTCTCCTGCAGCCCGACCAGGAGGGTCGTCGCCCCGGCGGCAGCGCCCCACAGGGCGATGCTGCTGGTCACCGCTCGCCGCAGCTCCTCGGGGCCGGTGACCACGGTGACCCGGCCCCGCTCGACACCGCCTCCGATGAGGTCGTCCAGCTCGAACCAGCCCGTTGGCCACCGTCTCCCGTAGCGCTTGGTCCGCTCCTCGATGCCGCCGCGCAGCAGTGAGTTCTCGAAGCGTCCCTGCCCGTCCACGCCTCACGGTCTACCCCCAGGGACCGACAGACCCTTCGCCGGGGGTCGGGCACGCCCGCCACGGCCGGACTACGGTGGGAGGACCGCGACGAGAGGATTCCCATGCCGACGCAGAACCGTGCCCACGTCCTCCGCGTGCCCCGAGGTTCCTCGGAGCTGGAGTCCGCGATCGAGGCGACCGGGTCCGGCGAGGTGGCCAAGGCCGTCCTGGTGCACTGACCCGTGGGCGTCCCACCCCACCCGGGAGCCTCCTCGGCGCAGGTGTCGGCCCGGATGTCCCGGGCGCCCCGCCGCGAGACGGCGCCGGAGCTGGCCCTGCGGCGCGCTCTGCACGCCGCACGGCACCGCTTCCGCGTGGTCTACCCGGTGCCCGGCAACCGACGGCGGACGGTCGACATCGCCTTCACCCGCGCGCGGCTGGCCGTCTTCGTCGACGGGTGCTTCTGGCACTCCTGCCCCGAGCACGGCACCAGGCCACGGGCGAACGAGGCGTGGTGGGCCGGCAAGCTCGAGGCCAACCGCTCCCGCGACGCCGACACCGACCGGTTGCTGCGGGAGGCCGGCTGGTCCGTCGTGCGGATCTGGGAGCACGAGGACGTGCCGGCGGCGGTGGCGAAGGTCGAGGACGCACTGGACCTCAGCCGGGGCCGCCGACCACCTCGCGCAGCCACTCCACCAGGGGACGCACCCGGCGCCAGTCCGCCCTGACCTCCTCCACGAGCCGCGGCGTCGTCACCACGTCGCCGTCCTCGATCCACCGCATGGCCGCCAGCGACCTCCGCCGCAGCAGCCCGATCCGCGGATGGTCCCGGGAAAATCCTCGGGGTGCCGTCCGCAACGACTCGCCGACGACCTCCCACCCGGCCTGCCCGAGCTGCCCGACCACGGTCTCCAGCCGGGCCCCGCGGGGCCCGTCCACCCCGTGCCGGAACGCGCGCAGGTCCTCCGGCTCCAGGTGGTAGCACCCGCCGCCCAGCCGGAACCCGTCGGCCGACACCTCGGCATACCACCCTGTCCGGCGCCCGACCGGCACGAAGACCCCCTGGTGCGTCTTGTAGGGGCTCTTGTCGGCGCTGAAGCGCACGTCGCGGTGCGGACGGAAGATCCGTCCCTCGCCGAACTCCCCGGTGAGCTCCTCGAGCAGGGACGCCATCGGCCCGCGCACGTCCCGCTCGTAGCGCTCCCGGTGCCGGGCCCAGAACTCCCGCGAGTTGTCCTCCTCCAGCTCGGCGTAGAAGGCGGGAGCGGCGTGCGGGACCCCGGTGAACGGCATACCCGCAGTGCAGGTCCTCACCTGCGCCGGTGTCAACCGGACCGGGCCGTCAGACGGGGGACCGCTCGATCCCGCGCAGGCGCTCCAGCAGGGACTCCGTCCCGGCCAGGAACTCCTCCTCGCACCGGTCGCCCTCCAGGAGGGGACGCAGGTCCACCAGGGTGGGGTATGCGGTGAGGTCGAGCCCGCGGTCTCGTCCCCGGTGGTCGTCGGGGCCTCCCTCGTCCAGGGGGACGTCCGGCGGCGCCGTGCCCACCCCGAGCCGTGCGGTCTCCATCAGCAGGAAGCCCAGCAGGAACCCGGCGAACGCCTGGTAGACCTCCACGGAGGACTCCCGGTCCCAGCCCAGCGTGCGCAGGTCGACGAAGAACTGGTCGACGAGCGCCAGGCTGCGCAGCGGCGGGCAGAGCCAGGGCGCCGCCGGGTGGGTGGTGGCGACCAGGGGGAACGCCTGGGGGTGGCGGTGCGCCAGCCCGCGCATGGCGTCGGCGAAACCGCGCAGGTAGTCCTCCCAGGAGCCCGTCGCAGATGGCAGCTCGAGCGTGGCCAGCAGGTGGTCGACCACCGCCTCGAGGATGCCCTCCCGGCCGTCGACGTGCCGGTAGAGGGCCATGGCCTCGTAGCCCAGGTGACGGCCGAGGCTGCGCATGCTCAGGCTCTCGAGCCCACCCTCGTCGAGGATCTCCAGCGCACCGCGCACGATCGTGCCGCGGTCCAGGTGGGGGCGGTCGAGGTGCCGGCGCCGGACCCGACCAGCGGGGGGCGCACCGCCCGGGCCGGGGTCGTCCATGACCCCATCCTAGACGTCCCCCCACCCCTGGGGGTGAGGACGCCTCTTCGAGGTGCGAGGCCCCAGGCTGCTCTGCCATGGTCGGTCGAGTAGTGCCCCTAAACGGAAGGAGTTCGCAATCATGCGCATCACCCAGGAGCACATCGACCAGCTGTACAACGCCGACGTCGTCGACCGCGACGGCGACAGCCTCGGGGGAGTGGGCCAGGTCTACCTGGACGACAACACCGGCGACCCGGCGTGGGTCACGGTCAAGACCGGGTTCTTCGGCACCAAGGAGACCTTCGTGCCGCTGACCGAGGCCGACTACGGCGACGGCACGATCCGGCTGCCCTACGAGAAGGGCTTCATCAAGGACGCCCCCAACATGGAGGCCGACCAGCACCTCAGCGAGAGCGAGCAGGACGAGCTCTACCGCTACTACGAGGTGCAGGGCATGGGCGGCGGCACCGGCCGTGGCGACGTCGACCGGGAGGGCTTCGTCGACCGCGACCGCGACGGCCGCGCCGACGACGTGGAGGGCAATGCCATGCCGCGCGGCGCCGCGATGTCCGGCGGTCTCGACGAGGACCGGCAGGACCTGAACGCCGGGGGTGACGTCGCCCGGCAGGAGTACGCCGGAGACGCCCGCGGCAACGACGAGGGCCGGATGACCCTCCACGAGGAGCGGGTCGACGTGGGCACCGAGCGGGTCCAGACCGGCCGGGTCCGGCTGCGCAAGCACGTGGTCACCGACCAGAAGACGGTCACCGTGCCCGTCGAGCGCGAGGAGTACGAGGTCGTCCGCGAGCCCGTCACCGACGGCGGCACCGCCGACCGGGGTGACCTGGGCGACGACGAGATCGAGGTGGCCGTCCACGAGGAGCGTCCGGTCATCGACAAGGACGTGGTCGCCACCGAGGAGGTCGGGGTGCAGCGCACCACCGTCACCGACGAGCGCGACGTGACCACCGACGTGGCCCACGAGGAGGTCGACGTCGTCCAGGACGACGACCGCGAGGGCCTGCGCGACGGCGACGTCGACCCCGGTCGGCGCACCTGATCGGCATACGCCGTCGGGCCTGAGCCCGACGCCCGGGTCCCGGGACATGCAGACGGCCCGCCCCCCACGAGGGGGCGGGCCGTCCGCGCGTGAACGCCCGGGGTCACCAGTCGGTCGGCTTCTCCGGGGTGAACAGCCACACCTCGAAGAAGTGGTCGAGGTCCTCTCCGGAGATCTCCTCGGCCATCTCCATGTACTCCTGCGTCGAGGCCGTCCCACCGGCGTGCTCCTGGAGCCAGGTGCGGGTCAGCGTGAAGAAGTGGTCGTCCCCGATCTCGGTGCGCAGCGCGTGCAGCATCGCGGCGGAGCGGCTGTAGATCGCCGAGTGGAAGAGGTTGAGGGGCCCCGGGTCACCGATCTCGAGCTGCCAGAAGTCACTCGTGGCGGGCCGGTCCATCACGGCCTGGAACGCCTCGTCAGCGGTGGCCCTGCCCTGCTCCTCGTTCCACAGCCAGGTGCCGTAGGTGGCCCACCCCTCGTTGTGCCAGATGTCGGCCCAGCGCTCCACGGCGACGTCGTCCCCGATCCACTGGTGGACCAGCTCGTGCGCGACAGTGCCCTCCCGTGCGGTGCGGCTGAAGAAGGACCGTGTCTGCGTCTCCAGGGCGTAGCCGACGCTGTCGTCGTCCACGATGGCGCCGTAGGCCACGAACGGGTAGGGGCCGAAGACGCCCTCGTAGAACGTCATCATCTCGTCCGTCAGGGCCAGGTTCGCCGAGGCCGATTCCGGCAGGTCGGCATCCACGGCGTCGATGACGGGCACACCGCTGGCCGTCGTGTACTCGTGCAGCTCGAAGTTGCCGACCGTCGCGGTGGCCAGGTAGGCCGCCATCGGGTCCGGGGCGTCCCACCACCACGTGGTGCGCCCGTCGGCGGTCCTCGAGCCCTCGAGCAGCCCGTTGGCCACGGCGACCAGCCCCTCGGGCACGGTGATGGCGAAGTCGTAGGTCGCCTTGTCCGTCGGGTGGTCGCTCGTGGGGAACCACGTCGCCGCGCCGTCAGGCTGGCTGGTCACGATCGCGCCGTCGCGCGTGGTCACCCAGCCGTATAGCGCACCCTCCAGGTCCAGGGGGCGGGTCGTGGTGCCTTCGTAGTCGACGACGACCTCGACCGTCCGCCCGGTCTTGAGCATCGGGCGGGACTGGACGACCAGCTCGTTGCCCTGCTCCTGGGCGAAGGACATCGGTTTGCCGTCCACCCGGACCTCCGTGGCCGTGAGCCCTCGCAGGTCGAGGTTGAAGGACCGCAGGTCCTGGGTCGCCGTGAGGGTCAGCGTCGCCGTGCCCTCCAGCCACCCCTCGAGCGGTGCCGGGTCCGGTCCGGGCGGTGTGTAGTCGAGGTCCAGCGAGTAGTGCCGGACGTCGATCCCGCCGTTGCCGGCGAGCGGAAGGTAGGGGTCTCCTGCCCCGTCCGCGCCCTCGGTGTAGCGAGGGCCGGGCCGATCCGGCGCGGCGGTGGCGGTGGTCAGTGCGGGCGCGAGCGTCAGGACGCCCAGGGCCGCGCCTGCGGTCAGCCGTCGGTGAAGAGTGCTCATCGGTGCTCCTTCGTGCCGTCGTGTCTTCGGTGCTGACGAGTCGTGATCTGGGGCGCGGCGGCTCAGCCGCCCAGGATGTCCCCCAGGCCGCCGCTGCGGCCGGTCCGCTCGCCGGAACCCGTCGTGTGCTGGTTCTCGGCCGGCTGGACCAGCACGTGCCCGTTGCCGGTGAAGGCCATCTGGATCGACTCCCCGGTGCCGCCCCGCAGCATCGAGCCGATGCCCCCGGTGTCGACCTTGATGTCCATCCGGGCCCCGGCCGTCCACAGCACGACGGCGTGCGCGTCGGCGAAGGTCGGCGCCTGGCCCACGTCGAGGGCGACGGGCTCGCCGCGGCTGGTGACCGCGACATACCCGGACCCGCGGAGCGAGACGTTGAACAGACCGCCGGCCATCATCCCGCCCCGCGCCGCCACCCGGTGGATGTCCCAGTCGATCGAGGCGCTGAAGGCCAGGACGTTGGCGCCGTTGACCGAGATCATGTCGTTGTCCAGGTAGAGCACCTGCACGTCGGCCGCGTCGTTGGCGAGGAACAGCTCACCCGCGCCGGCGCACTCCATGATCGGCACGCCCTCGCCGGTCAGCTTGGACTTCAGCAGCTTGTCCAGGCCGCCGGAGCCGCGGTTGGTGAACCGCACGTCCCCCTGGTAGGCCACCATCGAGCCGAGCCGGGCGTTGACCGGGCCGTAGTCCATGCGGATCTTGAGCAGCTTGGAGTTCTGCCGGGTGAACTGGTCGCGGGACTCGGTCTCGCGGAAGTCCTCGAACAGCGAACCGTGGATGGCCATGCGTCTCTCCTCTGGTCGGTCCCATCTCCTCCGGACCTGTCCCGAGCTCCCCGAGCGGCCCACGTCCCGAGTATGGTCTGGATCACAGTCGCTGTCACCCACCCGGAGGTGGACCGTGGGATTCCTGGACAAGGCCATGCGCACCGCGAACGAGCTCGCGGGGAAGGCCGAGACGGCTCTCAACCAGAGCGGTATGACGTTGCCCGGCGGCTCGGGCGGGGTCCCGGGTGCCGAGCGGCTCTACGCCCAACTGGGGCGGCTCGTCCACGACGAGCACAGGGGTGAGGCCGCGGACCCGGCCCGACGCGCCCAGCTGCTCGCCCAGCTCGACGAGCTGGCCGACCGGGCCTCCTCGGCCCCTCCGCCGCCAGGGTCGACCGCCCCGCCGCACCCCGGCGGCGGGGCAGGTGGCGGGACGACCCCTCCGCCGCCCGGCCCGGGCACGTCCGGCCCGTCGGGTCCGCCACCCCCGCCACCGCCTCCACCCGGGCGCTGACGGGCGCTGGCGGGCGCTGACCGGGCGGACGAGGAGGCGCCCCGTCAGAAGACGAGGACACCCAGGATGGCGAACAGCACCGGGGCGGTGCTGGGTCATCTGCGATCGATCTCGTCGATCGCCGTCCATCGTCGACGGTAGTAACGGTCGCGAGGCTGGGCGACCCCAGACGCCCCGGTCCGCGGCGCCACGGCTTCCACCCCCAGGGGTGAAGGGTGCCTTTCGAGGCGCATCCGGACGCCGCCCCACCTACCGTCGTGGGCCAGTGGGCACCCGGCCCACGAACAGCTAGGGAGAGCAGATGAGCGATCAACCGTTCGACCAGTACGACTCGACACGCTCCACCACGGACGTGGCCAAGGAGGAGTCCAAGAACCTGGGCAGCGCCGCCAAGGAGAACGCCGGATCCGTCGCGCAGACGGCAGGCACCGAGGCGAAGCAGGTGGCCGAGGAGGCGAAGGCGCAGGCTGCCTCGCTCTACCAGCAGGTCCGCGAGGACGTCACTGGCCAGGCCAAGGACCAGCAGCAGCGGGCGGCCGGAGGCCTTCACGGCCTGGCCGGCGAGCTGCAGCAGATGGCCGACGGCACCGAGGAGGGTGGCATGGCCGCCGGTCTCGCGCGCCAGGCGGCGAAGCGGGTCGACACCGTCGCCGGCTGGCTGGAGGACCGTGAGCCCGCGGACCTCCTCGAGGAGGTCCGGCGCTACGCCCGTCGCAATCCTGGCACCTTCCTGGCGGCCTGCGCGGCGGTCGGCTTCATCGGCGGGCGGCTGACCCGCGGCCTGCGGGACGAGTCCCAGGACAACACCTCGGGCAGCGGTCAGCAGGCACTGCCGCCGGGGCCGACCGCCCCGGCGTCGCCGTACGGCGACGCCGCCGGCGTGCAGGGCTACGGCGGCCGGCCGGCCGCCGGCCAGCCGGCCACGACCTCCGCGGCTGCCGGCGCCCCACCCGTGGTGGCCGCCGGGGGCACCGGACCCTTCGTCGCCGGTAGGGACGACCTGGCGTACCCCGAGGCGGGGGAGGGCCACACCGGCCCGGAGGCCGTCGACCCGGTCGATCCCGCCACCGGTGACGTCGTCGCCGGGGACGCCTTCGACGAGGAGCACTTCGCCGCGGACCCGCTCGCCGGGGACCCGCTCTCGCCCTCCACGGACGGCGGTGACCGCCGGTGACAGCCCCGGGCAGCGGCGGCGCGCACCCTGTGCCCGACCCCCGCGCCGGGGGCACGACCGCCTCGGGCGACGTCCGCCCGGCCGGGCAGATCCGGACGGCGCACGACACCTACGACCGCGGTGAGGTCGGGTCGATCGGTGCGGTGGTCAGCGACATCACCCAGGACCTGTCCACCCTGATGCGCCAGGAGGTCGCCCTGGCCAAGGCGGAGGCCAAGCAGTCCGCCAGCCGGGCCGGCAAGGGGGCGGGCATGCTCACCGGTGCCGCGCTCGCGGGCTGGTTCACCCTCCTGTTCCTCTCCGTGGCCCTCTGGTGGGCGCTGGGAGAGGCCATGGGACGTGGCTGGGCGGCCGTCGTCGTCGCCCTGCTCTGGGCCGTCGTCGCGGCGGTCCTGGCCGTGCTGGGCCGGTCCCAGCTGCAGAAGGTCGAGGGTCTGCCGCAGACCGTCGAGACCGCCAAGAAGGTTCCGGACGCACTCAAGGGAAACGAGGACCACGCATGAGCACCTACCCCACCGACCCGACCCCGATGAGCGACGACCCGGAGGTCCTGCGCCGTCAGATCGAGCAGACGCGCAGCGACCTGAGCCGCGACGTCGACGCGCTCGGCGAGGCAGCCAGCCCGGGCAACGTGGCCAGGCGCCAGGCCGAGAAGGTGAGCGAGACCGTGACCGGGGCCGGCCGCTCGCTCAAGGAGAAGGTCATGGGCAGCGACGACCCCGGTTCCGGGCCCGGTATGGGGCAGCGCGCCTCCGACGCCGCCTCCGACGTGGGCGAACGGGTGGGTGAGGTCGCCGGGTCGGCCCGCGACACGGTGGCGTCGGCCCCGACCCAGGCCCGCCGGAAGACCAGGGGCAACCCGATGGCGGCCGGACTGATCGCGCTCGGCGCGGGCTGGCTGCTCGGCTCCCTGCTGCCCGGGTCGGAGAAGGAGCGCGAGCTCGCCGTCACGGCCAAGGAGCGGGTCGGGGACAGCGGCCTGGTCGACGAGGTCAGGTCGGTGGCCCAGGACGTGGTCGAGGACGTCAAGCCCCAGGCGCAGGAGGCGGCCGACCAGGTGAAGCAGAGCGCGTCCGAGAGCGTGGAGCACGTCAAGGACGAGGCCGGGTCGGCGGCCGAGGACGTCAAGGTCAGCGCCCAGGAGTCCAAGAAGAACGTCCAGGGGCAGAGCGGCCAGGCCTGACCGCCGCTGCCACCGCCACGGGGCCGGATCCGGTCGCCCCGACCGGGTCCGGCCCCTGCCGGGTAGTGTGGGGAGCTACGGAGCCATCCAGGCTTTTTGAACGAAGGAGTCAGCCGTGGCTGACAAGTCCCCCCGCCAGTCGATGTCGAAGAAGTCGGGCAAGAGCCTGAAGGAGAAGCGGGCCGAGAAGCAGGCGAAGAAGGCCGGCTCGGAGCACCTCGAGATCGAGTCCCGCGGCAAGAAGCACTGACTCCCGTTCAGGCGGGAACGACCGTCTGCTGGTAGAGCCCCAGCCGCAGCCGGTCGTCCTGCACCCGGTAGACGCTGGTCATGAGCGCCTCGAAGGGTGGGGAGACCGCCCGGCGGGCCGTCGCACGGTAGACCAGGGCGGCGACGTGCGTCCCCAGCTCGACGACCCGGGGCTCCACGATCGTGTACTCGTCCCAGGCCGGAGCGTCCCCGAGGGAGTCGACCGCCTGGGCCCGGTCCAGGACCATGCCGTGGGCCAGCACCATGAGGCCGTCCTCGGTCATGAGGTCCCGGTAGAAACGGCCGCCCCGACCCTCGCAGAGCGACCGCCAGCCCTCGTGCTCGAGGGCCAGCAGGTCGGGCAGCTGGAGTCCGGCCATCGGCGTCAGGCCCTGCGCCGCAGCATCAACCGGGTCCACGCGCCGAGGAAGACCCGGTCGTCCTCGTCGATCTGCACCCGCACGCCACGCTCGATCGGCTCGGTCGGCAGTGGCAGTCCCACGGTCGAGACGTACGTGCCGTTGGAGGTGTCCAGGTCCTCGACCCACCACCGGTGCCCGTCGCTGGTCAGCTGGGCGTGCCGGACGGACACGCCCGCGTCGGTGCCGGCGTCGAGGTCCGGGCGCAGCCCGCGCTCGACGTTGGTGCGACCCACGACCACATTGTCCTGCGTGAGCGTCACCAGCTCCGGGGGCCCCGCCTCGGGCGCCGGCTGGTCGGTGTCGCGGGTGGCGTACCAGGCGTGGTCCACCCAGATCTCGGCCACCCACCCCGCGTCCTGCTCCCGCGAGGGCGGACGCCGCTGCGGCAGGTCGTGGGCGATCTCGCTCTGGCCGGCCGCCGGCGGCGTGGGGGGCGGCACGTCCGGCCGGTGGGGCAGGTCCGCGGGGTCGAGGGCCACCTCGGCCGGGGTCGTCTGCAGCTCGATGTCGTCGGCGTCCCGCCGCGGGTCGATGTAGGCCTCGAGCGGCTCGGCGGACTGCTCCGCCGTGGGGCGGCGCTCGTCCGCCTGCGGCAGCTCCTCGGGCGCCACCGGTGGGGTCCCGGTGACGAAGTCGTAGCCGCACGACCCGCAGAAGCTGACGTCCCCGACGCTGGTCGCGTGGCAGTGCGGGCACTCCCGGCTGGTCTCCTCGACCTCCACCTCCGGGTCGACCGGGCGGGCCGGCTCGGTGCGGCGGCCGGTGACCTCCTCCCCGCTCATGACTCCGGCCTCAGCTGGGCGAGGTAGGCCTCCTGCGCGGCGACCAGGGCCGCCGCCCTCCGGACGTCGGCCGGCTTGTTGTGCAGGGACTCCTTGGCGGCGGTGAGCATGCCGGACAGGTCGACGCTGGTCGGGGCGCCGCACCCGGCCAGCGTCGAGGCGAGCCGCTCCGCGCGGTCGGCCAGGTCGGCGTACTCCGCCAGCGCCGCCGCATACGTCGCGTGCGCCTGGTCCAGCGCCCTGCCCACGCGCTCGAGGTTCCCGACGTATGCCGTCAGCTCGGACTCCTCGGTCGGCACCTCCCCGAGGGCGCTGACGTCGGGGATGCCCAGGGTCGGCGCGGGCGTGACGCTCTCCAGCACCCGGGCCGCGAGGGCCCGGACGGCCTCGCCCTTGGCGACGAGGTGCTCGCGCTCGGCCCGGGCCTGGTCGAGGTCGGCGGTGCCGTGGGCCTCCTCGGCGGCGGCCACGAGCAGTGCCCGCTCCAGCCCGGCCAGCTCGGACTCCAGCTCCCCGATCTCGACCAGGGCCTCCTCGTCGGCGCGCCGTCCCAGCGCGTCCAGTCGCCGACGGGCCTCCTCGAGGCGCTCGGTGCTGTCGTCGCCGGCCACCGCGTCCGCCAGCCGTTCCAGGTCGGCCCGCAGCGCCGCCACCCGCTGACGCACCGGCAGCTCGTCCCCGTCGGCGCCGGTGCGGGCCCGCAGCGAGGCGGCCAGCGCGTCCGACATGCGCAGCGCGTCCGGCAGCGCCAGCGCCAGCGCCTGGGGGTCGCCGTCGGGCATCTCCAGCACGCCCCACAGCAGGGTGGAGACCCACTCGCGCTCGCCGTCCCCGTCGCGCACGTCCTCCCACGTCGCCAGCAGCAGGTCGTGCCGCTGGGCGATCGCGTGGTGAAGGGTCATCGAGGCGGTGACGTCCTCGTTGAGCGCGTCCCGGTCGGGGTGGGTGCGGGTGATCTCGTCCAGCGCGCTGAGCTCGTGCTCGCGACGCATCCGCCACCGGGCCAGCTCGGAGAGGTAGTGGTCGACCGCCCGGTCCTCGGGCTGCTCCCCGGGCCCCGCCGGCGGGGTCGGCGCCACCGCATACCTTGTGCTCACGTCGTCTCCTGGGTGGGGGTGTCCGGGCCGGGAGCGGCCGCGGTGGTCTCATGGTGGGGGTCGGGCTGATCCGGCACCGGCAACCGGGGGATGCCGTCCTCGCCCACCTGGAGCCCGTGGTCGTCGAGGACCTGCTCGTCCAGGTGCTCGGGCCGGACCCCGGTCTCGTCGACGAGGCGGTCCGGCCGGGTGGTGGTGCCGAACCGGGTCAGCAGCACCTCGCGCTGACGGCGCGCGTGGTCGGGATCGGCCCGGTGGACGGCGTCGTAGGCGTGGTCCACGGTCAGGCCCAGCAGGTCGAGGTCGTCGACGAGGGCCAGCAGCGGCGGATGCTCCCCCTCGACGGCGTGCCCGGCCGCGAACCGGGACGGCAGGCGCAGGTGCGCGCCGACGGACTCCACCACCCAGGTGACCGCGCGGGCGACCGTGTCGCGGGCGAGCAGATCCAGGTCGTCGACGGGTCCGGTGGTGCGCGCCCCGGCCGGACGGCCGGAGATGTCCTCGTCCAAGAGCTCCAGCAGGTCGGCGGCGGCCCCGAGCACCCGGCGCACCCGGACCGTGACCGAGTCGTGGAGGGGAGGACCTGTCAGCAGGGGCTCCTGCTCGGCGACGGTGCGCCGCAGTGCCTCGACGGAGGGGACGTCGAGGAGGGCGGGGTCGGGCGCGTCGGGCATCACGGGTCCTGGGTCGAGGTCACGGTCGTGTCATTGTGCCCACCCCCGGGGATGGTGGCTACTCGACCGCTACTGGTAGGAGATGAAGTCGGGGGTCGGCTCGACCTGCATCGTCGCCTCCGGGGTGAACGGCCCCGGGACGTCCTCGTCGTAGAAGTTCTTCCAGCCCCAGTGCTCCACGCCCGGCGCGTGGCCCTGCAGCGCCGTCCAGGTGTCCATCTTGCTCCCGTGGGGCCCCTGCCCGTCGGCATGGATGAGCACGGCGACCTCGGGGCGGGACCGGTCGACGTCGTCGGCACCGGGGATCATCCGGATCTGGAACTGGTGCAGCACGAGCATCTTCTGGGGCAGGTCGTGCTCGCGCACCAGCTCGGCCATCCAGTCGACCACCCGGTCGACCTCCTCGGTCTCCACCGACCCGATCCGGACCATGTGCACCTCGTCGGGGCCCAGCCGCCACTCCGGGTCCAGCGCGAGACCCACGTGGGGCAGTCGGAGCAGCTCCTCGTAGATCTGCGCCTGCTCCACGAAGTCGGTCCGGCCCGGCTGGAGGTCGAGCACGACGTAGACGCCGTTCTCGGCGGCCAGCTCGACCAGGGGCCGCAGGTCCTCGACCGGCAGCTCGTTGGAGTAGTTGCCGTCCGGCCCGGCCTCCGCGCTGGCGACCGTGGCGATGATCTCCAGGGTCGGGACCACGGGCTCGTCGGTCAGCGGCTCGTACCAGGACGCGTGCTCCTGCGCCCTGGTGATCGTGTCCTCGATGGGCTGCTCGCCGAGGACGCCGAGGGCCCCCGTGCTGGGCGTGCCGTAGAGGGCCACGTAGGTCTTGCCCGGCAGGGTCGTCAGCCCCCCGCCGGGCAGCTCCACGCCGGTGGCGGCCACGCGGGCCTGCCAGTCGAGGGTGTCCGGGTCGCCGAACTGCGCGCCCAGCCCGACCAGGGAGGTCGCCCCGGCGGCCGCGTCGGCGAAGGCGGACAGCGACTCGGACGAGGCACCGGGGTCGCCGCCGGGCAGCACGACCACCTGCGCTCCTGCGGCCCTCGCCGTGCCGACGGCGGCCGTCTGCGCCGGGTCCCCGGTCGAGAGCACGAGCACGTCGTCCAGCGGGGGCGGTGGCGCGGTCACCGGCAGCTCGTCCCGGTCGGACTCCAGGGGGGCCGGAGCGGGGTCCGCGGTGGCCGTCGTGGCGTCCTGGTCGGCCCCCTCCGGCGCCGGTGCCGGGGCGGCCTCGGCGGTCGCGCCGCCCTCGTCCCCCGCCGGGCCGGCCGTCGCGGCCTCGGCGTCGGTGGAGGAGGCGTCCGGAACGAGGACCTCGGGGGAGGCCGGGTCGAGGTCGGCCACCTGCTGCACCTGGTCCTCGGGACCCACGGCCAGCGGCTCGCCCGTGGCGCCCACCAGGGAGGCCAGCTCGGCATCGTCGGCGGCCACGACCACGTCGATCCCGGGGTCCGCCACGGCACCGACGACCAGGGCCACCTCCGTGCCGAGCCGGTCCAGCTGCGCCGAGGTGTGCGGGCCGTCGACGAGGACGGGCACGCCGAGGGCCACGGCGGCGGACGCGGCCCGCAGCTGCTTGTCGGCCGAGGTGAGCACGACGACCGGGGCGTCCGTGAAGAAGTGGTCGGCCGTCGCCAGGGCGAGGGCCGAGGGGTCGTAACCCTCGGCGTGGTCGTCGCCGTCGTCCTCGGCCCCCAGCACGACCGTCCCCTCCTGGCCCGCGGAGAGGGTCGCCACGAGGGCGTCCGGGTCGGCGGGCGGGGCGACGGCCGAGCCGTCCGTGCCGCGGGCCCCGTCCGTCCCGCTCCCGTCGTCCCCGTCGGACCCGGGCGAGCAGGCGGCCAGGACGAGCGACAGGACGGCAGCCGCGGCCACCCCGCCGCGCAGGCCGGCACGCCGGACGGGTCCGGCGGGCCGCCGGACGGACCGGTCGTCGCCGGCCGGGACGGAGGGGACGGGCAGGTGGTCTGGCATGCGGGCTCCCGAGCTCGTGGACCTCCCCAGGCTAGGCGAGGGCAGCGGGGGCGGGGCGCCGCCACGCCCGCCGGCGCGACGGCATACCCCTGCGGGTGGGGCGGGACGCCTCGGCTGGCGCGTCCCCGCCCGCGGTGGTGGCATGAGGCCATGGCACGCAAGCACACGGACCACCTGACGTTCGACAACCCGGTGACCCGGCACCCCGACATCACGCCCCCCGAGCAGGACCAGGACATGCCCGGGCTCGACGCCGAGCTGGAGCCGCGGACCGACCGGGGGGAGCGGACCTACCGGGGGACGGGTCGGCTCGAGGGGCGCAAGGCGCTGATCACCGGCGGCGACTCCGGCATCGGCGGGGCCGTCGCGATCGCCTATGCCCGGGAGGGGGCGGACGTGGCGATCAACTACCTGCCGGCCGAGGAGGAGGACGCCGAGCGGATCGCCGAGCTCGTCGAGGCCGAGGGGCGCACCTGCCTCCGGATCCCGGCCGACGTGACCGACCGGAAGACCTGCGACCGGATCGTCGAGGAGGCCGTCGACGGTCTGGGCGGGCTCGACGCGCTCGTCGTCAACGCCGGGCGCCAGGTGGCCACCGCGTCGATCGAGGACATCACCGACGAGCAGTTCGACGAGACGGTGAAGACGAACGTCTACGCGATGTTCTGGCTCGTCCGGGCCGCGGTGAAGCACCTGGAGCCCGGGTCCACGATCGTGCTCAGCTCCTCGGTGCAGGCCTACAGCCCCAGCGAGACGCTGCTGGACTACGCGATGACCAAGGCGGCGATGAACACCTTCGGCAAGGGCCTGGCCAAGCAGCTGGCACCCAAGGGCGTGCGCGTCAACATCGTCGCGCCCGGCCCCGTCTGGACGCCGCTGCAGGTGGTCGAGGGCCAGCCGAAGGACAAGCTGCCGCAGTTCGGCAAGGGGCAGCCGATCGGCCGGGCTGCCCAGCCGGTCGAGCTGGCCCCGGCCTACGTCTTCCTCGCCTCCCCGGAGAGCTCCTACGTCGTGGGGGAGACGCTCAACGTCAACGGAGGAGCCGACTCGCCGTGACCTGACGGTGGGTGGTCGACGCGCCGGGGCGGGACGCGTCCTCCCCGGCGCGGACCGCACCGTGCGTCACAATCGTCGGGACCCTAGGAGGCCCGCATGTCGATACCCCGGCGGCTCGACGAGTTGCAGCGCCGGCACCGCTGGGTGGGCTTCCCGGTCGCGGTGGTCTACAAGTTCATCGACGACCACGGCGTCTACCTGTCGGTGCTGATCACCTACTACGGCTTCCTCGCGCTGTTCCCGATGATCCTGCTGCTGACCTCGGTGCTGGGGTTCGTCCTCGACGGGGAGCCGGAGTGGCGCGAGCGGATCCTCGAGACCGCCGTCGGCCAGTTCCCGGTCCTGGGCAGCCAGATCGGGGACGAGGGCTTCGGCGGGTCGACGACCGCCGTCGTCATCGGCGTCGTCATCGCGATCTGGGCGGCGGTGCGCGCCTCGCAGGCGACGCTGCACATGATGAACATCTGCTGGGCGGTGCCGCGGCACCAGCGGCCGGACCCGATCCGCTCGCCCATCCGGTCGCTGCCGCTCATCGCGATCGCCGGGCTGATGCTGCTGGGGACCACGGTCGGGTCGGTCCTGGCGCACTCCGCCGGCGCCTACGGCGTCGAGCTGCGCCGCATGGTGCCGTTCATGGTGATCGCGGCGAGCTTCGTCGTGGCGGTGCTCGTCTTCAGCCTGGGCATGTGGGTGGGCACGACCTACCGGGTGCGGCTGGTCGAGGTGCTGCCCGGAGCGGTCGTCGCCGCGGTCGGCTGGCTGCTGCTGCAGCGCTTCGGCATCACCTACGCCAACCAGATCGTCAGCCGCTCCGGCGACACCTACGGCGTGTTCGCGGTCGTCCTGGGCCTCATCGGGTTCATCTTCGTGGCCGCCCAGATCGTCGTCATCGGCGTCGAGGTCAACGTGGTGCGCGTCAAGAAGCTGTGGCCGCGGGCCCTCCTCGGGCCGTTCACCAGCTCGGTCGCGCTCACGCCGGCCGACGTGCGGACCTACCAGGACGCGACCGTCTCGACGCGGATCAAGGACTACCAGGACGTGGCCGTGACCTTCGACCAGTCCGACCACCTGGAGCAGGCCGACGCCCGGGCGGCCCAGCGCGCCGCGCAGCGGGAGGCCCGCCGGGCGGCCGCCGCGGGGGAGACCGAGGACGGTACCCGCCGGCGACGCCTCATGCGCCGACGCCGCAACGGGGAGGCGACGGACGACGGGGTGCCGACGGGCGACGCGGGCGGCCCCGGGGACCGGCCGGTTAGTCCGCGGTGAGTCCGGAGGCTGCGTCCAGCCGCTGGAGCAACTCGTGCGCGGCGAGCTCGACGGCCTTGTGCCGCCACTGGGCGGCCCGGAAGACGCAGGCGATGAGCGCCGAGCGGTGCACCCGACGGAAGTCGCCGAACACGAACGCGTAGCGGCTCTTGGTGCCCTCCGTCGCGCCGACCGTCAGCCCGAGGTGCCACTGCGCATACTCCTCGAAGGAGTGGCGTTCCAGGTAGGCGTTCTCTGCGTCCGCGCCCGGCTGGACGTCCGACCACTCGCTGTCGAGGACGTACTGCCGGGCGTCGATGAGGTCCCGGCACCGGGCCACCCCCGCCTCGTTGACCGCGTAGGTCGCCACGGCGGCTTCCTCAGCGACGGTCGTCGTCGGTGCCCCGGTCCGGGGAGCTGCCGGGGGGCGGCGGCGCGGCCCACGGGTTGTCGGTGGACCCCTGCGCGGGCGGCTGCTGCCCCGGGGTGCCCCACTGCTGCGTCCGGTCCTGCGGGCCCTGCCCGTAGCCCTGCTGGCCGTAGCCCTGGCTCTGGCCCTGGCCATAGCCCGAGTCCTGCGGTTGGCCGTACCCCTGGCCCTGCCCGTAGCCCTGCTGGCCGTACCCGGGGGAGGACGGTGCGCCATACCCCTGGCTCTGGCCGTAGCCGGAGGAGGTGCTGTAGCCGTAGCTGCCGGGGCCGTCCATGGCCTTCTTGTCCCGGTTGCGTCCGACCAGCCACAGGATCAGGCCGATCAGGGTCAGGAAGCCGAAGCCGAGGAGCGCGAGCAGCCCCAGGCCGGCGGCGAGGACGCCCATGGCCGAGGAGGCGCTGAGCTCGGGCGTGAGCTGAGCGGGGGCGTCGCAGGTGATGGTGTGGTCGCCGCTCTGCACGGCCGAGAAGGCGCCCACCACCTGGACCTGCGCGTCGCCGAGGTCGGAGAGGGCGGCGTCCTGGCTGACGGCGACGTCCGACCCGTCGGGGGCGGTCACGGTGCAGGTCGGCTCCTGCCCGCCCTCGGTGAGGATCATCCGGGAGCCGCCCTGGCTCATCGGCACCGTGGTGTCGCCGGTGACGGTGATGGTGTCGTCCATCATGTTCTGCGCGACGCGGACCGTCTGGGTCGTGCCCCAGACCACCGCGACCAGCGACAGGACCGACAGGACGAGGCCGACGAAGAACATGATCTTGCCGGCCTTGGTCATCCCGCTGCTGCGGCGGGGGAGGGACTGGCCGGGCCCGTACGGGTTGGGTGCGGTGCTCACAGGCCCCACGGTATGCCCTGCGGCGCACCTCGCGCAGGCAGACGTGCACAGGGCAGCACTTTCGGCCGGTTCCTGACGTGGCCCTGGACGTTTCCGCAGGTCGCGGAGGAGGGGGCGGTCAGGAACCGGACGAGAGTGCGGATGTCACTCGGCGAGGGCGGCGAGGAAGGTCTGGCCCATCACCGCGTAGCCCGTGTCGTTGGCGTGGATGTCCGGCGGGTTCCAGCTGCACATCCAGGTCCAGCTGCAGATCCGCACGACGTTGAGCGGGGCGGTGGTGCCCATGAACGGGACGAGGGTCTGGACGTCGCTGTCGAACGCATAGGCCACGTCGGCGACCTCGGCGTCGACGGACCAGGCGGCACCGGCGATGATCCCGTTGAGCTGGTCCTGCAGCACGGCAGAGGTCTGCGCCAGCTGCCGCCCCTCCGGGCCGAGCAGCGAGGCCGCCAGGAACGGGTTGTAGTAGTTGCCGACCACGATCTCGGTGTCCGGGTGGGCCGCCTTGTCGAGGGTCGTGAGGATCAGTGGCAGGTTCGTCATCGTCGCCTGCATCCCCGCGGCGATGCAGGCGGTATCGATGGTCCCGCCCCGGACGCACTGCTGCACGTCGTTGGCGCCGATGTCGATCGTCACCGTCGACACCTTGTCCTTGTGCGCCCGCAGGAACTGCTCGGCGGCGTCGAGCTGGTTGCCCTGGTCGTAGGAGCAACGACCCCCGTCGATCATCGTGGCCGACGTCTCCCCGGAGCAGGCGAGGTTGACCAGCTTGGTCTTGGCGTAGTCCTCCTGCAGGCCGTCGAGCACGTGCCCGACGTAACCGCCGTCGAGGTCGTCACCCACCCCTGGCTGGAAGCCCGCGGCCAGCGAGTCGCCGAGTGCGAGGTACCACTCCACGCTCCGCGACGAGGTGTCCGGGCGCTCGCCCGGCCCCTTGCCGTCCGGCGGGCCGGCAGCCGCGGGCAGCGCGGCGAGCGGCACGGTGAGGGTCAGGGCTGCGGCAGCGGTGGCGATCCTGCGGAACATGGGTCCTCCTCGACGGACCACCGGCGCGGCGGTGCGCCGGAGGCGGTGGGAGCCATCATGCTCCTGTCCGGTGCCTCGGGGAAGACCCTGGCGCCCGGACGCGAACGGTCGGGCGTGCGGTCTGGCGTGGGGGTGGGACCCCAGGCGTCGACCGACGGCAGGTCAGCGGTAGGTGTCCTGCTGTTCCGCGGAGCCGTCGTCCTGGCCGGGGGTGGTGTCGCTGACGACCTCGCCGTCCTCGTCGACGAAGACGAGGGCGCCGGACTCGACGAGCTGGGCGACCTCCTCGTCGGAGAGGGCTGCCAGCTCCTCGTCGCTCAGGTCGACGTAGTCGTCCTCGGTGACCACGTCGAAGTCCACCGGGCCGGCCCCCTCCGGGACGTCGCTGCCGACGTCCCTGGGACCGTCCGGGTCGTCCGTGCGGGCCGGGGCGGCCGCATCGAGAGGGTCCTCCGCACCGGCGGGCACCGCGGCCGGGCTGACGGTCTCCTCCTCCCACCACTCCTCGGCACCCTCCGAGGGCGGCTGGGCGGCCACGTCGAGCTCCTGCCCGTCGTCGTCCCCCTCGTCGGTGCCGTGGCGCACGACAAGCAGCAGGACGCCGCCGATGAGGGCCAGGGTGGCACCGCCGAAGACCCCGAGGCTGCCGAGCATGAGACCGCCGACGCGCAGCAGGCCGTCGGCCGGGCTCACCTCGGGGGCGACGACGACGCCCAGCCCCGAGCAGTCGATGGTGTGCTCCCCGGACGTGCTCGCGCGGAAGGATCCGACCACCTGGAACCGGGCCAGCGGGTTGTCCACGCCGACGCGCTGGTCGTCGTCGGACAGGTGCGCCACCGGCACCTCGCCCTCGGGCCCGGCGACGGTGCAGCGGATGTCCTCGACCGGGGTCGGCACGATCTCACCGGGCGCGACCAGCCCGCCCGTGACGTAGAGGCTGCGCTGGTCGCCCTGGGACAGCGGCACCGTGGCGGTCCCGTCGAGCAGCTCGGCCGAGTTGTCGCGCAGGTTGTTCACCAGGCTCCTCGTGGCCAGGCCGGCCACGAGGGTGACGACGAGGGAGATCAGCAGCAGGACGAGCCCGACGCGGGTCATCGCCCGCCCCGACCGGCGCAGCCGTCCCCGGCTGGTGGGTGTGCGTGGTGCGCGGTCGGACGGCTCGGCGGGCATGGCCCTGACTCTAGGCCGCCCGGCGGACAGGAGCCAGGGTGCGGCGCGTCGCGCCGGTCAGCCCCGCCCCTGCTTCTCGGCCTCGGTCGCGTGCCGCAGCGCGAGCCGGGTCCACGCACCGACGAAGATCCGGTCGTCGCGGTCGATCTCCACCCGTTGCCCGGGGGTCAGCGGCGTGGTCGGCAGCGGCTCGCCGACGGTGCCGACGAAGGTGCCGTTGCTGCTGCCCAGGTCCTCGATCCACCACCGCTGCCCGTCGCTGCTCAGCTGCGCGTGCCGCCTCGACACCGCGCTGTCGCCGCCGGCGTCGATCTCAGGGCGCGCGGCCAGACTGCTGGACGGCCGCCCGACGAGCGCGCTGCTGCGGGTCAGCAGGACCACGTCCGGGACCCCGGCGCTCGGGCAGGTCTCGTCGGTCTGCTGGACGGCGTACCAGTCGGGGTCCACCCAGATCTCGACCACCCAGGCGTCCGCGAGCTCCCGCGAGGGAGGGGTATGCCGTGGCGCCCGGTGCGCCCGCGGTGCGGGCTCCGCGGGCGTCGGCTCCGGTTCCGGGCCCGGGTCGGCTTCCGGCTCCGGCTCAGGGGCCGCTGCCTCGACCTCCTCTCCCTCGACCTCCTCGACCTCGCGCTCCTGCTCCTCCCCGGACTGCTCCGGCTCATCCTCCGGGGGCTCGACCTCCTCCTGCACGGGGCTCTCCGGCCCAGGACCCTCGACCTCGGGGGCGGGACCGTCCATCGGTGGCGTCCCGGTCGTGAAGTCGTAGCCGCACGCCTCGCAGAACAGCGCCTCCTCGACGTTGGTCGCCCCGCAGTGCGGACAGGTGATCGTCGCCGGAGCCGGGGCCGGAGCAGGGGCGGACGGCCCCAGGTCGAACCCGCCGCCGCCCGGGGCGGGCGCGGACGGCATACCCGCACCGGCAGGGGCGTCCATGGGGGTGCCGCAGACGTCGCAGTAGTCCATCGCCTCGCTGAGGTGCCCCTCGGGGCAGCGGGCGCTCACGAAGGCCGCACCCTCGTCGTCTTCGTCGAGGCGGTGTCCAGCTCCATCTCGTCGAGGCGGTCCACGTTGCGCCGCAGCCGGACCCGACCGGTCGCGGCATCCTCGATGTCCACCACCCGCGCCAGGCGGGAGGTGGCCGCCTCGTCCCCGGTCTGCCGGGCCAGCTGCACGGCCCGCCCCAGCTTGGACGTCGCGGTCGTGTCGTCGCCGATCGCCTTGGCGCGCAACCCTTCCTGGATCGCCGAGGCCAGCTCGGTCTGCCCGGTGTAGTGCGCGACCTCGGGGCTGATCTGGGCGGTGAGCAGGCTGTCGTCGGACCACCTGGCCTTGACCAGTCCCTGGGTCCGGACCTCGCCGGCGACGGCGAGCTGGACCCGGGCGGCGAGCTGCTCCTGACCGAGCGCGCGCGGCGCCAGCCGGACGGCGACGTGGTAGTCCCGCGTCTCGTCCCCCCACGCCCCCGTGTCGTAGGCCCCCGTCAGCGCGTTGACCTCCCGCCGTCGTCCGGTGAGGTCCTCCAGGGTCGGGGCCACCTGCTTGACGAAGAGGATCTGCGCGCCCTGCGGGGCCCACACCCGCAGCTCGGCGTCGCTGACGCCCCGGCCCATCGACTGCTGCATGAGGCGGGCGAAGTCCTCCGGCAGGCCGTCCCACGTGCGGATCAGCTCGACGGTGCCCATGAGCGCCTCGGCGATCCGGCGCACCTCCTCGACCTGCCAGGCGGCGCCGAGCCCGCGGCAGTCGGCCTGGTAGCGGCCCCGCACCTGCTCGATGGCCCAGCTCAGCTCCTGGGGGGTCTCGTGCTGGTTGGCCCCGTCGGTGAGCAGGATCGCGTGGCGCTTGGTCAGCGTCGGCACGGTCCCGAACAGCTGGGCCGCCGCCAGCAGCCAGCGGCCCATCGCGGTGCCGCCGCCGGGCACCAGCCGCTGGAGCGAGCGCTTGGCCTCCAGCCGCGACTGGGCCGACATCCGCACCATCGAGGCGGTCCCCGTCGTGGGGTAGCACAGCGCGGCCTCGTGGTTGCCCGCGACGATCGCGAACCAGACCCCGTCGACGATCTGGTCCAGCGCGGCGGACGCGGCGTAGGCCGCCGCCTGCACGCCCTGCACGTCCATCGACCCGGAGACGTCGACGATGATGATCTCGCCGGCCTCCCCGGACCCGCTGCTCATCGGTGCCACCGTGCCGGCCCCGGTGCAGGTCACCGAGACGATGGCGTGCACGTCGGTCCCGCCGTCGGGCAGGTGCTCGTTCTGGTGTACGGTCGCCGTGAACTCAGCCATGGGTCCCATCCTGCCCCGTCGGCGTGCGCACGAGCGCGACGGTGATGTTGTCGGCGCCGCCCCGGTCGTTGGCCCAGTCGACGAGCGCCTGCGCCAGGTCGAGGGGGTCGGGGGAGGAGGGGGTATGCGGTGCCTCGCCCCCGTCCGCCTCGGGCCGGGCGAGGGTGTGGACGACCTCCCGGAGGGCCCGCGGCTCGGAGGCGTAGTTCCACAGCCCGTCCGAGCACAGCAGCAGCCAGCCGGGCGTCGTGACGTCCTGGGTGGTGACCACCGGCGTGTGGTCGGGGGAGTCGGGGCCCAGCCAGCGGGTGATCGTGTGGGCCATCGGGCCGGCCTCGGCGGTCTGCCGGTCGATGCCGGCCTGGACCTGCTCCTCGGCCATCGAGTCGTCGGTGGTCAGCCGGCGGGGCTCGCCGGAGTCCGGCAGCCAGTAGGCCCGGCTGTCGCCCACTGAGCCGACCGTCGCGGTGCCGTCCTGGACGAGGGCGGCGACGTAGGTGCACGACGGCGCCGACTCTGGGAAGTCGCGGCCCACCTGCTCGACCGCCTCCGCGGCCGCGTCGGTGGCGGCGACGATCCGCTCGGCCGGGGCCAGGGCGTCGTCGACGAGCACCTCCAGCGCCGCGTCGGCGGCCGCCATGCTGGCCTCCGCGCTGCGGGTCGCGGTGGTCACGCCGTCGCAGACGACCAGGGCCGCCCGGCCCGTGCCGTCGGCCCAGACGGCCATCGCGTCCTCGTTGTCCTCGTGCCGGATCCCCCGGTCGCAGACGGCCGCGACGTGGTCGTCCGGCCGGGCGCTGAAGTGGTGCCGCGGGTCCGGCCTGCGCGACCCGCACTCGGTGCACCAGCCGTCCTCGTCGTAGGCGCCGCCGCACACCGCGCAGGTCCCGTGGTCCGGGGCCTCCTCGTCGGCGGGGGCGGGGTGCTCGGGCAGCGTCCCGTCGAGGACGAGCATCGGCTCGGGCAGGGGAGGAGGGCCGTCGGAGAAGGGCTCGGGCTCCTCGGCCTCGAACTCGTCGGCCTCGGGCTCGTCGGCCTCGGGCGGGTCGGCCTGGGGCTCGGCGGCCTCGCGCGGGGCGGTCTGCTGCCGGTCGGCCGGCTCGGGCAGGCCGTCCGGCGGCGGGGGGACGGGAGGGGTCGTCGTCATGTCCAGCTCCAGGGTCGGACGGCGTTGGCCCGGTCGATGAGGGCCGCACGCTCGGCGGGGTCGGGGGTGTAGTCGGCCAGGAAGCGGTATTCCTGCTCCAGCGCCCGGCGCAGCGCGTCGCGGGTCAGGCGCACCTCGCCCAGGCGCCAGTCAGGGCGTTCGCCGTGCTCGCGCACCTGCTCGAGGGCCTGCTCGTAGACGCCGGCGGAGAAGTGGGCCCGCTGTCGGGGGTCCAGGGTCAGCCGGGAGACCGAGTGGACCGACTCGCGCAGGTCGGCCAGCCCGCCCCGGCGGCGGAGCAGCTCGGCGCGCAGCCACCGGGCCCGAGGGTGCGCCCGGCTGCCGGGCGGGACGGAGTCGAGGGCCGTGATCGCCCCGTCGACGTCCCCGCGGCCCAGCCGCACCCGGTAGAGCCCGAAGGCGGCGGGCGCGACGTACGCCGCGTCCGTGCGCCACGCCCGGTCGTAGTCCAGCTCGGCCGCCTTGGCGTAGCCGCCGATCTCGCTGGCCAGCGCCAGCGCCAGCCGGGGCGCGATCTCGCCGGGCAGGGCGTCCCGCACGACCGCCAGGTGGCTGGCCGCGGCGTGGCCCGCGGCCCGGTCGGCGTCGCGGTCGCTCGGTTGCGCAGTGCCGACCCTGCTCAGCGCCCACAGGCCGCGCATCCAGGAGGCCCGCCAGTCCCAGGGGTCCTCCGCCAGCAGGCCCCGGACGGCGTCCTCCACCCACGTCTGCTGGCCGACCCGGATGCCGGCCCGGGCCTGGGCGAGCAGCACCTCGGGGGTGCGCTCGGAGGCCCCCTGCAGCGCGGCGTGCAGCGCCACCGGGTCCGAGGTGGGCAGGTTGGCGACCCAGTCCAGCATCGGGTCGGCGTCGTCGTGCTTGAGCTCGGGCAGCTCCCACCAGGCGAGGGTCTCGGTCGTCGAGACCGGCGGGTCGAACACCGGCGAGTGCGAGGACAGCGTCGCCGGGTGGTCCGACCCCGCGGCCACGACCTGTCGCAGCACGCCCATCATCTGCGAGCGCAGGTCCTCCACGGTGAGGAAACGGTCGTTGGGGTCGGGGGCGCAGCAGCGGGCGACCAGCCGGTAGAACGCGTCGTGCTCGACGAACGGCGGCACCTGCGACATCGGGGGGAGGGAGTCGACGTACTCGCTCTGGTAGCCCCGGAACTCGAAGGTCAGCACGGCCAGCGTGCGGCCCACCGTGTAGACGTCGGAGGCGACCGAGGGGCCCACCTCGGCGACCTCGGGCGCCTGGTAGCCCACCGTGCCGTAGATCGGCGACTCCAGGTCGTCCTGCCGCCGCACGCCGCCAAGGTCGATGAGCTTGACGCCGTCGCCCTCCTGGATGAGGTTGTCCGGCTTGAAGTCGCAGTAGAGCAGCCCCAGGTCGTGCAGGTGGGTGAAGGCCGGCAGGACCTCGATGACGTAGGCCAGCGCCTGCTCGACGGGGAAGGCGTCGTAGCGCCCGGCCGCCTGCATCCGCGCCTTGAGCATCTGCTTCAGGCTGGTGCCCCCGACGTGCTCCATCACGGTGTAGGCGTCGCCCTCGTGGGTGACGACGTTGTAGATCTCGACAATGAGCGGGTGCTTGACCTGGGCGAGGAACTGCTGCTCGGCGACCGCGGCGTCCAGGGCGTCGGCGTCGCCGGTGTTGAGCAGGCCCTTGAGCACGACCCACCGGTCGGAGACGTTGCGGTCGCGGGCCAGGTAGATCCAGCCCATCCCGCCGTGCGCCAGCGCCCCGGCGACCTCGTACTGCCCGGCCACGAGGTCGCCCTGGTCCAGCTTGGGGGTGAAGGAGTAGGGCGCGCCGCACTGCGGGCAGAAGCCCTGCTGCCGACCGCCGCCCTCGCCGAGCGCCCGCCCGACCCTGGCCCCGCAGTTGGGGCAGACGCGTCGGTCCTCGGGGACCTCGGGGTCGACCATGACCGCGTCCAGGGGGTCCCCCGGGGGCACCGGCGGCACCTGGGTCAGGCCCATGCCCAGCCGGGACCGGCGCCCGGAGGCCGCGCGCTGCCGCCGCACCCGGGCCGCACGTACGGCCTGGCGGGTCTGGCCGGGGGCCGGGGTGGCGACCTGGTGGGCGCTCGGTCCCTCGGCGGGTGCCTCGGCCGACGCGCCGTCCCCCGACCCGTCGCCCGCCGGCCCGCCGGCGGCCGCGGACCCGCCGTCCCCCGCTGCAGCGCCGTCTGCGGCCGACCCGGACGGATCGGGTGCCGCGGGACCCGCCCCGACCCCGGCGCCGGCCGGGCCGAGCGAGGGGTCGCCGTGGACGTGCCCGGTCACGACCCCGCCCGTCGGCACCTGCGTGGGCTCCGGCGAGCCGCAGACGTTGCACCAGCCGTCCTCGTAGGTCCCCGGGCAGCCCGGCTCGACGCACCCGGTCACCGCGCCTCCGTCCGTCCGCCGGCCGCCGGCGCCACGTCGTGGGGCCTCACGGCTGGACCCCCATCGTCCGGGCCAGCGTCTCCTGGGCCTGCACCATCGCCTCCAGCCGCGTCAGGTCGGTCGGGGTCCGCGCCAGCAGCGCCTGCGCCTGCTCGGCCAGCCCGGCGCTCGCGGCCGCGCCCTGCTCGTCGTCGGCCAGCGCCGCGTGCACCCGCCCGGCCCGCCCGGCGAGGTCCTCCCGCCGCTCCAGCGCGGCGGCGTAGGCCTGCTGGGCCACCGTGAGCGCGCGGTCCACCCGCTCCAGCCGGGTCAGGTATGCCGTGAGCTCCTCGGGGTCGCCCGGCACCGGTCCGAGCTGGGCCACGTCGGGCACGCCGAGCGTGGGGGCCGGGGCGACCAGGGCCCGGGCCCGCTCCGCCAGGGTCCGGACCGCCTCGCCGCGGGCGGTCAGCTCGGCGACCAGCTGCGAGGCGCGGGCGTGGTCGACCCGGGCGGAGGCCCGCTGGGAGGCGGCGACGATGAGGTCGCGCTCGGTCGTGGCCGCCTCGACCTCCAGGGGGCCGAGGAAGCCGCCCACGTCCCCACCGCGTCGGGCCCGCCCGGTGACGTCCTCCAGCCGGCGGTCCAGCGCTTCGTAGGCCTGCTGCGCGGAGGCCCGGCGGCTCTCCGGCACGAGGGCGACCTGGTCGGCGATCCGCTCCACCTGCTGGCGCAGGTCGTGCAGGCGGTCGGTGACCGTCGGGTCAGCGCCGTCCAGCCGCAGGCGCATCCGCAGCGAGGAGGCCAGGGAGTCCGAGAGCCGGCAGGCCTCCGGCAGCGAGACCGCCAGCGACTGGCCGCCCGCCCGCTGCCCGGGCTGCTCCAGGGAGCCCCACACCAGGGTGGTGATCCGGCGGCGCTCACCCTCCCCGACCCGGCCGGAGTCCCACGTGGCGAGGATCAGTCCCAGCCGGTTGGACACGGCCTGCCACAACGTCATCGACAGCGTCACGTCGGGGGTCACGGCCGCCCGGTCCTGCGGGTCGGACAGGTCCATCGCGGCGCGGTCGAGGGCGTCGAGCTCGATCTTGCGCTGGTCCTTCCAGGTGATCAGGGCGTCCAGGTAGCGCAGCAGCTCCCGGGGGTCGACGTCCGTGCCGAGCGCCCCCGGTGCGGGGGGCGCCACGGCATACCTGCTCGTGGCGGGGCTCACCGGTAGTCCTGCAGACGACGGGTGATCCCGGCCCACGCGAGGCCGGCGGCGGACAGGCCGAGCAGCAGGGCCAGCCCGGAGCTGACGACGGCCGGCAGGCCCACGCGGGAGGCCGCAGCCCCCAGGCGGCCGTCCAGCCGCTCGGAGAGCTCGGTGTCCAGCCCGGCGTAGGCCTCCTGCGTCCCGGCGAGGACCTCCGCGGCCGCGGCGGGGTCGGGCGCCGCGGCGACGTCCTCCTGGGCGGCCTGGATCTGCTCCCAGGCCTCGGACAGCTCCGGGTCGTCGAGCGCGCCCAGGGCCTCCGCGGCGTTGGCCCCGTCGGTGGCGAAGGTGTCGGTGGTGCCGAGGACGGGGGCGTACTGGCCCGCCCTCGCCTCCCGGACGTGCTGCAGGGCGTCGGCCACCTCGGCGGTGCCGCTGACCTGGCCGTCGACGCTGACCGGGACGGCAGCGGGGTTGAGCGAGACGTAGGCCAGCCAGCCCGTCATCGCGGTGGCGACCAGCAGGGGGACGTTGACGATCCGCCGCGTGCGCAGCGCCAGCCAGACGAGCACGCCGAGCATGAGGAGGGTCGCGAGGGTCCCGACCACCCCGGTGAGGACCGACCGGGAGCCGGTGGCCAGGTCCTCGGCGTGCGTGGCCGCCGTGGCGTCGCTGGCGTCGCCGGCGGTGCGCAGCAGGGTGCGGGCCGCGGTCAGGTCCTCGGCCACCGAGCCGCCCTCGGTGGCGTCGTCCGCCGCGTCGCCGGCCGCGGGGGCCGCGAGCGTCCGACCGACCAGGACCGCCGCCTCGGCGATCTCCGCCGCGGTCTCGCTGCTGCGGCCCGGGTCGCCCCCGGAGCGGGCGTGCGCCCCGGCCGCGACCCGCAGCGCCTCGACGGGGTCCCCGGAGGTCTCGGCCGGCGCGCTGCCGGTGGTCCGGGCGGCGGCCTGCTCGGTGGCCCGCAGCTCGGCCTCGGCCAGCCCGACGCCCGTGCGCTCGGCCGCGGTCCACTGGGCCGCGATGACGTTGGGGGTGCTGTTGACGCCCCCGGTGTCGAAGGTGCCCGTGGCCACGATCCCGGTGAGCAGGGCAGCAGCCGCCGTCACGCCGCGGGCCACCCGAAGCAGACGGGGGGTCGAGGAGGTCGGGTGCCCCTGGGTGCCCTTCCCTGCGGTCTGCGGCTGGGCGCCCTTGCCCGGGGCGGGCCGCTGGGCGCCAGAGGTGGTGGTCTTCGGCGAACTGACGGGAGTGGGGGCGTTTGCGCCGGACCGTGCCGGTGCTTGACCGGCTTGAGGCGCCTGGGATGCACTCATGTTGCGTCCTCTGCACGGCCCGCCGGCTTGGCCTTCGACCTATCTTCACGCCTCGCGCGCAGGCGTCGAGTGGCACGGCCACTTGCCTTGTTGGGGGGAGGGCCAGGATCACGTCCAGGCACTGGCCCAACTTCTTCGTCGCCTTGTCGACGGGTACGCGATCTTCGCGGAACCCTCATCGCAGGGGGCCAAGCCCACCAGCCTCTGAGTGGGCGTCTGCGCGGCAAATCACCAGGTGTTGCGGTGGCCCTCACTAACGGCGGGAGCCCCTCGTGGTCATCACCGATCTTGGACATGACGTCGCTTTCAGACTCACCCGACTCGACCTCCACGGACAGGTCCACCCCGTCGCGGTCCTCGAAGTCCTGCCGCCGCAGCGTGCGCAACTCGGTGACGTCGACGTCCTCGGTGTCCCGCAGCCGCCAGGCGTGCCGGCCGATCGCGGCCTCGAGCATGTTGCGGGCGAAGCGTCCGTTGCCGAAGCTCGGCCCCCGCGGCGTGGCGGCCAGCATCTCGCGGAACCGCTCCTGCGCCTCCGGGTCGACGTCGTAGTCCATCTTCTCGGCGAGCACGAGCAGGATCCCGGTGAGCTCGTCGTCGGTGTAGTCGTCGAACTCGATGATCGTGCGGAACCGGCTCTCCAGGCCCGGGTTCATCCCGATGAACTCGGCCATCGGCGCCGGGTAGCCGGCGACGATGACGACCAGCTCGTCGCGGTGGTCCTCCATCTCCTTGACGAGGGTGTCGACGGCCTCCTTGCCGTACTGGTCCCCGCCCAGGCTGTACGCCTCGTCGATGAACAGCACCCCGCCCAGCGCCGACGCCACCACCTCGGCGGTCTTGGCGGCGGTCTGGCCCAGGTAGCCGGCGACCAGCTCGGAGCGGTCGACCTCGACGAGCTGCCCCTTGTCGAGCAGCCCCAGCGCCCGGTAGATGCCGCCGACCAGCCGCGCCACCGTCGTCTTGCCGGTGCCCGGGTTGCCGACGAAGACCAGGTGCCGGGTCAGCGTGGCGACCTTGAGGCCGGCCTCCTGACGGCGCGCGTCCATCTTCAGCAGGGCCACCTGCCGGTGGATCTCGGCCTTGACCCGCTCCAGCCCGATCAGCTCGTCGAGCTCTGCGAGCAGCTCCTCGACCGACCGCTGCGGGGGAGCGGGCTCGGGCGGCGGCTCGGCCTCCGCGGGCTCCTCCTGGGTGGCGGCGGCAGTGGGTTCCGGGGGGTATGCCGTGCCCGCCGGCGGCGTCCACGACGTCGGCGGGGCGGGCGGCAGCTGGCCGCCCGGGCCGCCGGCCTGGCCGAGCCGGCCCATCTCGTCCAGCATCTGGCGGACCCGGCCGGACTGCTCCTGGGCACGCTCGAGCAGCTCCCGGGCCCAGGTGCGCTGGTCGGTGCCGTCCAGCCCGGCACCCTGGTGCGAGGCCGGTGCGTAGCCCTCGAGCGGGTCCGCGGCCGGCGGACGCCGCCCGGCGCGGGGGTGCCCCTGCACCCCGGCCGCGGCCAGCTGGGTCCGGGCCGCGGTGATCGCCTGACCCACCGTGGTCGCGTCCGACCCGGGCAGCGCGCTCGCCGCGGTGGCCACGTCGGCCAGCGCGAGGGCATACCCCTGCGCGTGCGGGCTCGACTCGGCGAGGAGCGTCTGCAGCAGCGGCGTGGGGACGGCGCGGTAGCGGCGGCCGTGCGGGGCGGTGCCGAAGTAGTCGCTGGCGGGCAGGGCGAAGGCCTCGCCCCAGGTGCGGGCGATCCGGGCCGAGCCCACGCTGCGCTCCATCACCGCGGCGGCCAGGGCGATGCCCTCGGCGCGGGCGGACCCCTCATCCAGGCCGGCCTGCTCGCCGACCCGGGCCAGGGTGTCGACGGCCTCGCGCAGCGGCGACGTGGTCATGAGGTCCTTCCCTCGGGCGGGGTGAGCGGGTCGACAGCGTCGTCGTCGGCAGACTCCTCCGACGGCTGCTCCGGGACGGGCGCGTGGTCGTCGGCCCCGATCCGCAGCGACCCGCCCCCGGCCGACCCGCCGAACTTCTCGGCGATGAAGCGCCCCTGGGCGACCAGCTCGCGGGCGTCATCGCGGTAGACCGCGTCGAAGACCCGGTCCATCGTCAGGCCGAGCAGGTCGAGCTGGTCGACGAGGACCATGAGCGAGGTCTTAGCGCCGTCGACGGGACGGGTGTCGGCGTACCGCCGGGGGAGACGCTGGTAGGCGCCGATCGCCTCGGGCAGGTAGTCGGTGGCGGTCGCCACGACCGTGTAGCCCAGGCTGCTGCCGGAGATCCGACCCATCCGCGGCACGGTGTCGCGCACGGTGTCGACGACGCGCTGGGCCCGCGCGGTGACGACCGAGGGCAGCGCGGAGGAACCGAGCAGCTCCTCGGTGGTCGCGAGCGCCTGCTCGACGTCCTGCGCCGTCGGGGGCGCGGGCAGCTCGAGGCGGTCGTCGGCCGCCTCGGGCGCCCGGCCGAGCATCCGGTCGAGCAGGTCGGAGAACCCCATGCCGTCCCCGCCCCGTCAGGACGACCGGGTCGGCGGGGCGTCGCCCAGGTCGAGCTCGCCACCCACCAGCCGGGTGTCGGTGCGGCGGGAACGGTCCAGGTAGCCCCGCGACTTGGACACCTCTCCCTCGAGCACGCCGATGGTCTGGGCCATCGAGTCCAGCGCCTGGGAGCGGAAGGCGTCGATCGCGTCCATCGTCTCGTAGATGTTGGCGAAGGCCGCCTGCAGCTGCTCCAGGCCCAGCGTCGAGGACGCCGCCTGCTCCTGGATCGCCACCGAGTTGTCCCGCAACATCTCGCTGGTGCGCTGGATCATGTCGGAGGTCGTCTCGTTGAGCGCGGTGATCTGGTCGAGGACAAGCTTCTGGTTGTTCAGCGCCTGGGCCACGAGGACGGCGGTGCGCAGCGCCGACACGGTGGTCGTGGAGGCCCGGTCGACACCCTTGATGAGCTCGATGTTGTTCTTCATGATGATGTCGATCGCCAGGTAGTTCTGGATCGACACCGCCAGCTGGGTCAGCAGGTCCTGGTGCTTCTGCCGGACGTAGAAGAGCACGTCCTCGCGCATCGCCTTGGCCTTCTCGGGGTCGGTCTCCTCGAGCTGGGCGACGTGGGCGGCGACGCGGGCGTCGAGCTGCTCGGCGATGTAGACGTACTGGTTGAGCCGGCCCATGGAGTCCCACAGCTGCTGCTTCTCCATGTTGAGCGCGGCGTTGTCCTTGGCCAGCTCGTCCTGCCCGCTGCGCAGCGCGTGCAGGATGCCGTCGAGGTGCTTCTCGGCCGACTCGTACTTGCGGAAGTAGTCGCGCAGCCGGTCCCCGAACGGGATCATCCCCAGGAACTTCTTGGCGCCCTGGGCCTGCGCCGGGTCGAGGTCCTCGACGGTGCGGCGCAGCTCCATGAGGGTGCGGCCGACCTTGGACTCCTTGGAGACGCCGCCCTCCTGCAGGGCCCGCACCGGCGACTTGAGCAGCCGGTTGGACGTCTCGGCCGCGGTGCGGATCTCGGCGTCCCCCATCGTGCGGACGTCGGCGGCCTTGCGCGCGAACTCCGGCGACCGGGTCTCGGTCTGCGTCAGCCCCTGGACGAAGTCCTCGACCTTCTTGTCCAGGGCCGGCAGGGCCTGCGGGTCCACCTGCGGGGCCATCGCGGGGGCGGCGGTCTCGGCGACCGGCTGCGGCGGGGGCGGCGCGGTCAGCGTGAGCGGCTCCGGGGCGGCCAGGGGCTCGGGGGCCTGGAGCGGCTGCGGCTGGTCGGTCATCTGCTCTCCTCCGGTTGGCACCCTGCGTCGGGCGTCGTCGACGGGGCCACCTGGGCACCCGGCGGGTCTGACGTGCCCATTGTGTCCTGCCGTTCCCTCCGGCACACCTGGGGAGCCGCGCGCCTGGGGAGGAGGGGTATGCCGTGGCGCGGCGGGCGCCCGGGACGCACCTGCCGCACCCGGGGCCCGGTTCACAGGCCCAGCCGGTAGACCCGCAGGTCCACGCCGGGGACCGGCGTCCAGTCGCGTCCTGGCACCCGGACGAAGCCGGCCCGTTCGTACATCCGGTGGGCCGTCGACATCCAGCCGTCGCTGGAGAGGACGACGGCCTCGTAGCCGTCCCGGCGGGCCCGGTCCACGACCGCGTCCAGCAGGGCCTGGCCGACGCGACGGCCGCGCACCGCCGGGTCGACGGCGAGCATCCGGAACTCGGCCTCGCCGTCGACGGCGACCTCCCGCTGCCCGGAGCCGTGGCCTGCCCAGGTCACCGTGCCGACGACCCGGCCGTCGAGCTCGGCGACCCAGACCTCCGCGTCCGCGACCCGGGCGGCCGTGTCGCGCAGGGCCGTCCAGTAGGGCTCGTCCGGGGCCATCCCGCTCGGCCCGTAGGCCGAGACCAGGATCCGGCCGACGGCCTCGTGGTCGTCGGTGACGGCGGGCCGGAGCGAGACGTCGATGGGCACGGTGGAACGGTACCGCCAAAAAAGTTCGACAAACTTTTGACAAGGATGAATCCAAGCCTGGACATCGGCCCGTAGTAGGGGGCAGAGGGCGGAGACGCCGCCCCTCACCGAAGGAGCACACGATGCGCAGGATCACCACCGCAGCCCTGGTCGCCGGCGCGACCGTCACCGCCCTCGCCGCCCCGGCGGCCGCGGACGACCACGAGTCGGCCGTCTCCATCCTTCACGGGGTTCCCGGCCTGACCGTGGACGTCTACGTGGACGGCGAGGAGCTGCTGCCCGACTTCGAGCCCGGCACGCTGACCGACCCGATGATGCTCGCGGCCGGCACCTACGACATCGCCGTCTACGCCGACGGCGACACCCCCGACTCGGCCGAGCCGGCCATCTCCGCCGAGGGCCTCGAGGTTCCCGGCGGGGCCAACCTGACCCTCGCCGCCCACCTGGCCGAGGACGGCACCCCGATGCTGTCCGCCTTCGCCAACGACGTGTCCGAGACCGCGGCGGGCGACGCCCGCCTCACCGTCCGGCACGCCGCCGCCGCCCCCGCGGTGGACGTCCGCGCCGGTGGCGAGCCGGTCATCACCGGTCTGACCAACCCGAACGAGCAGGTCCTGGACCTGCCGGCCGGCATGGTCTCGGCCGACGTGGTGCTCGCGGGCACCGAGGACGTCGTGCTCGGCCCGGCCGACCTCGACCTGGGCGAGGGCGTCAACACCATCGTCTACGCCTGGGGCTCCGCCGAGGACGGCACCCTGGACCTCGCCGTCCAGACCATCGACGGGCTGCACAGCGCCCCCGAGGGTGTCCCGTCCGGTCAGGGTGGCCTCATGGACAGCTCCATGCTGATGGTGCTGGCCGCGGCCGGTGCGGCCGGCGTGCTGGCCGCCGGTGGCCTCGTGGCCCGTCGCGCGACCCAGCGCGGCTGAGCCCCGGTCCCTCCGGACGTCGAACCTGCTGCCATGACCACTCCGCCCAGCCCCGTCCCCACCGGTGGGAACCCCACCGGTGGGGGCGGCTCCCCCCGTCGGGGGACGGCGCGCGGCGAGGGCGTGGAGCAGCAGGTCGGCAGCTCCGCCGGAGGGCCCGTCCGGGCCTTCTGGCGGCGGGTCGGCGCGGTGCCCCTCGCGGTGCTGGTCGGCTCCGTCCTCCTGCTCGTCGTGGCCCTGGTCGGGCTGACACGCGACCCGGTCCCGGCGGCGGAGGACTTCGGTGAGGTCCCCGTGGAGGTGGCCATGACCTCCACGGGGACTCCCGCCGAGCAGGACGGCGCGGCCGACGAGGCGCCTTCGGCCGACGAGCAGGACGCCCCGGCCGACGAGGCACCTCCTGCCGACGAGGCGCAGGACGCTCCGGCAGGCGAGACCGAGGACGGCTCGGCCGACGACGCCGACAGCTCCCCGCGGCCGGCCGTCGAGCCGCCGGCCCGGCGCCCCGCCGGTCTGGACGGGCTGGCGGACGCCGCGAGGGCCGCCGCCGACCGGGTGCCCGTGCGCCTGGAGGTCGGCTCGGTCGACCTGGACGTGCCCCTGGACCAGGTCGGGGTGCAGGACGACGGCCAGATGCAGATCCCCGAGGACGCCGACCGGGCCGGCTGGTACCGCTACGGACCCGCCCCGGGCGCCGACGCGGGCTCCACCGTCATCTCCGGCCACGTCGACGACCGCAACGGCCCGGGTGCCTTCCTGGCCCTGACCGACGTGACCGAGGGCGACGAGGTCACGGTGGAGGCCGCGGACGGGACGCGCACCGCATACCGCATCGTGTCCCTGCGCACCGTGGCCAAGCCCGAGCTCGCGGTCCAGGAGGTCTTCCGCCGCGACGGGCCGCACGTCCTCCAGCTCATCACCTGCACCGGCCCGTGGTCCCCCGACACCCGGCGCTACACCGACAACCTCGTCATCACGGCCGAGCCGGTCGCCGACGGGTCGTGACCGGCGATGTCCTGGGCGGTCGCCGTGCAGGACCGGGAGGCCGGCACCCGGAGGCCGTTCACGTTGACGCCCGGTCCTGACCTGCGGCAGGTTGGTCCCGTGACCGACAGCGCCGCCTCCGACGCCGCCGGTCCACCGGCTGCGACGACCACGGAGGAGAGGCTGGCGCTGGAGGCGTGGCTGGACGGGGACGAGCGGGCCCTCGAGCTGGCCTACCGCCGCTGGGGCGGCATGGTCCACGGCCTGGCGGCCAAGGCCGTCGGCCCCGTCGAGGCCGACGACGTCACCCAGCAGGTCTTCCTGTCCGCCTGGCGCGGCCGGGACGGCTTCGACCCGGCCCGGGGTCCCCTCGGCGCCTGGCTCGTGGGGATCACCCGACGCCGGGTCGCCGACGTCGTGCGGGCCCGCCCCTTCACCGCCGAGGTGCCGACCACCGACGACGAGATGGCGACGGCCGACCTGACGGCCTGGGACGCCGCCGACTCCACCGACCTCATCACGGTCTACGAGGAGCTGGAGCGGATCGGGGAGCCACAGCGGACCATCCTGCTCATGGCCTATGTGGAGGACCGCACCCAGAAGGAGATCGCCGAGCTGCTCGACCTGCCGCTCGGGACCGTCAAGACCCACACGACCCGCACCCTGCGACGGTTGCGCGACCGGCTAGGAGGTGAGCAGTGACCGTGCAGGACGACCGACGCCAGGAGTTCTCGGGCGAGGAGCGCGTGGTCCGGCTGCTGCGCCGGGCCGGCGACCTGAGCGCGCCGCCACCGCCGCAGGTCTGGCGAGCGGTGGAGGAGGAGCTCGGGAACCCGTCCGGTGACTGGTCCACCCGGCGGGCGCGCGGCTCCCGGCACGTGGCAGGACCGCGGCGGGCGCACGGCTCCCGACGGGCCGGCCGTCGCTCGTGGCCGGGGGTCCTGCCGATGCTGGCCGCGGCCGCGGTGGGCGGGGTGGTCGCGCTGTCGGGCGACCGGCTGCTGCAGGGTGGGCAGGAGCAGGAGCCGGAGGGCTTGCTGGTGGCCGCCGCCGGTCTCGGGCCGGTCGAGGACGCCACGGACGCCACGGCCGGTGCGGACGACCTCACCGCCCGGGCCGAGGTGGTCGCTGTGGACGGGCACCGGACGCTGCTGGTCGAGCTGGACCGGCCCGTCGAGCAGGACGGTGACTACCTGGAGGTCTGGCTGCTGCGCCCGGACGTCAGCGGGATGGTCTCGGTGGGGGTGCTCCAGGGCACGACGGCGCGGCTCGAGCTTCCCGACGACGTCTCACTGGAGGAGTACCCCGTCGTCGACGTCTCCGTGGAGCGTCTCGACGGAGACCCGACGCACGGCGGCCGCAGCGTGCTCCGGGGCGAGCTGTCCGGCGACCCCGGGCTCACCGCCCGGGCGGCGGGCCCGGCCGGTGACGCCCGAATCACCCCAGCAGCTGGACGGTCGCGCTGACCAGCTCGCCGAGGGCCAGGGAGGCGGTCACGACCGTGACCACGGCCGGCACCTTGCCGTCGCCGAGGATGCGGTCGAACCGCGGGTCCTCCGGGTGGGTCCACGAGTAGCGCCCGCTGCGCAGCGTCACGCTGACGACCCAGGCGGCCAGCGCCGCGGCGATGAAGGCGGGCACGAGGACGGTCGGCCCCAGGGTCGTCATCGTCAGCCGCCCGACCGTCAACGAGCCCACGACCAGGGCCAGGCCGGTGCGGCGCCAGGCCAGGGCGGTCCGCTCCTGCTGCAGCCCCGGGTCGCGGACCGTGCCCCGGGCCGGCTGCTCGCCCATCAGGCCCGCAGCAGGGTGGCCACGAGCAGGACCACGCCCGCGACGGCCACGCCGATGACGACGACGATGCCGGCGGCGTTGCCGGGCAGGGGCCGTTCGGTGCGCATCGCCTGCTCGGTGCGCACCCAGCCGCGCCAGGCGTGGTATGCCGACGCGAGCCCGGTCAGGGCCAGCACGGCCGCGAGGGCGGCCTGGGCGCGGTCGTCGATGCGCAGGGGGAGGGCGTCGACCGCGGCGGCGACGGCCAGCAGCGCCAGGGAGGTGCGGATCCAGGCGAGGAAGGTGCGCTCGTTGGCCAGGGAGAACCGGGGGTCGGGCTCGTCGCCCGAGCCGTAGACGGAGCGGGGCCAGCGGGAGTAGGGCACGGTCGGCATGGTAGGCGACAGGGCTGCTCCGGGCCCTGCCGAAGTCCACTACCTAGTGTCGTAAGTCACGTCCTCAGAATGGCGTCAATGGATACCCGCCGGGGTATCGTTGGGGGCATGAACAAACTCCTCATCCTGGGGGCTGGAACGGCCGGGACCATGGCCGCCAACCACCTGCTCGCGACCCTCGACAAGAGCGCCTGGTCGATCACCGTGGTGGACCAGGACACCGAGCACCGGTATCAGCCGGGCTACCTGTTCATCCCCTTCTGGATGAAGCCCGAGCGCGTGGTCAAGGACCGGCGCGAGCTGCTGCACGACGGCATCGAGTTCGTCGAGGCCGGCATCGCCAAGGTGCACCGGGAGGAGCGTGAGGTCGAGCTGGTCGACGGCCGGCGGCTCTCTTACGACTGGCTGGTCATCGCCTCCGGCACCCGGCCCGACCCGACCCTGGTCGACGGCATGGCTGACGGCTCGCTGTGGCGGGACAAGGTCCACGAGTTCTACACCTACGAGGGCTCGGTGGCGCTGAAGAAGTCGCTCGCGGAGTTCACCGAGGGCCGCATCCTCGTGCACATCGCCGAGATGCCCATCAAGTGCCCGGTCGCACCGCTGGAGTTCGCCTTCCTCGTCGAGGACCACTTCCGCAAGCAGGGGATCCGGCACAAGGTCGACATCACCTACGTCACCCCGCTGGACGGCGCCTTCACCAAGCCGGTGGCCTCCAAGGAGCTGGGTGGCCTGCTCAAGGACCGCAGCATCCGCCTGGCCGCAGACTTCGCCGTGGAGCGGATCGACAACGAGGCCCAGAAGCTGGTCGCCTACGACGGGCGCGAGCTGCCCTTCGACCTCCTCGTCACCATCCCGCCGAACGTCGGCCAGCAGTTCGTCATGGACTCCGGCCTGGGCAACGACGCCGGCTTCGTCCCCGTCGACAAGCACACGCTGCGGTCGGTCGTCGACGAGCGGATCTTCGTCCTCGGCGACGCCAGCGACATCCCGACCTCCAAGGCCGGCTCGGTCGCACACTTCGCGGTCGAGGAGTTCATCGACAACTTCATCGCCGCCGTCGACGGCCGCCCGCTGCCGAACGCCTTCGACGGGCACGCCAACTGCTTCATCGAGTCGGGTCGTGGCCAGGCCATGCTGCTCGACTTCAACTACGACACGCAGCCGCTCAAGGGCACCTTCCCGGTCCCGGTCGTCGGACCGATGACCCTGCTGAAGCCCTCGCGCGCCAACCACCTGGGCAAGCTGGCCTTCGAGCAGATCTACTGGAAGATGCTGCTCCCCGGACACAAGCTGCCCGTCTCCAGCCACATGTCGATGGCCGGCAAGCGCCAGCCGAAGGAGTGAAGAACCCCATGCCCACCAACACGCTGAACGACCGGACCTTCGAGGTCGACGCCGAGGGGTTCCTGACCCGTCGTGACGACTGGAGCGAGGACCTAGCCGCCGACATGGCCGCCCTGATCGGGATCGACCTGTCGGACGAGCACCTGGCCATCCTGCGCTTCATGCGCGAGGACTCCGCCCAGACGGGGGTCACCCCGACGCTGCGCCGCATCCAGACGGTCGGCGGCTTCGACATCAAGACCCTGTTCGCCCTGTACCCCGGCAAGCCCGCCAAGAAGATGGCCTGGCTGTCCGGTCTGCCCAAGCCCGTCGGCTGCGTCTGAGCGACCGGGTCGACGAGGAGGAGAACCACATCATGAGCACTACCACCCGCAGCACCACGCCCCCCGCGGGCTTCATCATGCCGGACTTCGGCGACAAGGGCCGCGCCGCGCCGTCCACCAACGGCACCCCCGGCACGGCGACCGCCGCCGAGGGCGCCGGCGCCCCGGCCTACTCCGGCCCCCGGAAGATGGCCTTCATCTGCTCCAAGGGCAACCTGGACATGGCCTACCCGGCCCTGATCATGGGCAACGCCGCGCTCGGCGAGGGCGTCGAGGTGCACATCTTCTTCACCTTCTGGGGCCTGGACATCGTCAACACCAGGACGAACGACAAGCTCAAGTTCACCCTCTCGGGCAACACCGCGATGCACATGCCCGACCTGGGCCGCATCAAGCCGGGCCTGGAGCACGTCTCCATGCCGCAGGCGCTCGGCAACCTGCCGGGGATGACGGGTTACGCCACGCGGATGATGAACAAGCAGATGGAGGAGCAGGAGATCCCCACGGTCCCCGAGTTCCTCGACCTGCTGCAGGCCTCGGGCGCGCACATGTACGCCTGCCGGCTGACCTACGACATGATGAAGCTGCTTGAGGCCGACCTGCACCCCGGTGTCGAGGGTGTCATCAGCGCCGGCGACTTCATCGACATCGCCGAGGGCGCCCAGGTCGTCTTCGTCTGAGGGCCCACCCCTCACCAGCCCGCCGCCGCCGACCCCTCCCTGCCTGGTCGGCGGCGGCGCCCTGCTGCCCGCCGGCTTCTCAGCGGCGCTCGGCCGTGCGCCCGGTCGTCGGCCGGCTCCGCTAGCGTCGACCAGGTGAGCACCGAGGCCCACCCCACGTCAGCCGCACGCCCGCCGCATACCCCTGCGGCGCGGCATACCCGTCCCGTGCCGGAGGCGTCTCCCGTCCCCGTCGTCGACCGCCGCCCGCGGCGTCCGCACGACCGGGCGTGGACCGACGAGGCGGTGCGCCGGCTGAAGGCGGACGCGAACCGCAGCGCCGACACGCACCTCATCGCGCTGACGATGCCGCCGGGCTGGGACGTGCAGGTCTACCTCAAGGACGAGTCCACCCACCCGACCGGGAGCCTGAAGCACCGCCTGGCCCGGTCGCTGTTCCTCTACGCGCTGTGCAACGGGGCGATCCACGAGGGCACGACGGTCATCGAGGCCAGCTCGGGCTCGACCGCGGTCAGCGAGGCGCACTTCGCCCAGATGCTGGGACTGCCGTTCGTGGCCGTCATGCACCGGGACACCAGCGCGGAGAAGATCGCGCTCATCGAGCGTGAGGGTGGCAGCTGCCACCTGGTGGACGACGCCGGCGAGGTCTACGACGTCGCCCGGGAGCTGGCCGACCGCTACGACGGCTACTACATGGACCAGTTCACCTACGCCGAGCGCGCGACGGACTGGCGGGGGAACAACAACATCGCCGAGTCGATCTTCGAGCAGATGGCGCTCGAGCTGCACCCGGTCCCGGAATGGATCGTCGTCGGCGCGGGGACGGGCGGGACGTCGGCGACGATCGGACGTTACGTGCGCCTCCACGGGCACCGGTCGCAGCTGTGCGTCGTGGATCCGGAGGGGTCGGCCTTTCTGCCGACGTTCGCGCGGGAGGAGGTCCACCGGCCGTGCGGGTCGCGGATCGAGGGGATCGGACGGCCGCGGGTCGAGCCGAGCTTCATCCCGGACGTGGTCGACCGGATGATGGGCGTGCCCGACGCCGCGTCGGTGGCGGCGATGCGGTTCCTCGAGGAGCGGACGGGGCTGTCGTGCGGTCCCTCCACGGGGACTGCGCTGTATGCGGTGATGCGGCTGGCCTGCGAGATGCGCGCCGAGGGGCGGGCGGGGGCGATCGTCACGCTGCTGTGCGACGGGGGCGCACGCTACGGGCGGAGCTACCGCGACGAACGGTGGGTGGTCGACCACGGGTGGGACGTCGACCCCTACCTCGCCGTGATGGCCCGGGCGTGGGACGAGGGGAAGTGGACGGGGTGAGGTGACCGCGTCGGGTCGGCGGACGTCGGTCAGGCCGCCTGGCCGCCGCCGATGTTGACCATCCACCGGATCCCGAAGCCGTCGGTGCACGCGCCGAAGTGGTCGCCCCAGGGAGCGCGCTCGAGGGGCATGTCGACGGAGCCGCTGGCGCTGAGCCGCTCCCAGTAGCCGAGGAGTTCGATCTCGTCCTCGGCCGGCCCGCTCAGCGAGATCTGGACGTTGTCGCCCACGGTGACGTCCATGCCCGGCGGTGCGTCGGAGGCCATGAGCGTGAGGTCCTCGTCGGTGACGAGCATCGCGTGCATGACCTGAGCTGCGGTCGCCGGGTCGTCACCCAGGCCGGCCTCGCCGAAGGTGTCGATCGTCAGGTGGCCGCCGAAGACGTCGCGGTAGAACTCCATCGCCTCCCGCGCGTTGCCGGTGAACGAGATGTAGGGGTTGAGCGTCGTCATGATCTCTCCTCGTCCCGGTGATCGTCGCGGCGGCGGTCGCGGTGACGGTGTCGGGTGATCCAGTGTCACGGTCCTCCTCGGGAGGGATGCGCACAACCCCCTTCATGCCGGAGACGTTCGGAGGGGGCGGCGCTCGGTGCGCGCCGGGTGGAGGGCCGGACAGGTGGTTGGTCGGGGCCCGCCGGCAGTGGTTGGTCGGGGCCGGCCGGCCGGCGGTCAGAACGGAGGAGGTCCGTAGGTGCGCTTGTCCCAGGGGGTGTCGCCGGGGTCGGTGTCGTCGTGGCCGGGGTCGTCGTGGGGGGTGGGGGCGTTGTCGGGCTGGGTGGGGATGTTCAGCTTGG
>NZ_VFXM01000018.1:0-73476 GCF_006519705.1 Ornithinimicrobium kibberense | reverse complement strand
GGGAGATCAGCGCGCACTTCCAGGAGGTCTACGGCGCGAACATCTCCAAGGACACGGTCAGCCGGATCACCGACAAGGTGCTCGAGGAGATGACCACCTGGTCCTCGCGCCCTTTGCAGCCCATCTACGCGGCGATCTTCATCGACGCGATCTACGTGAAGGTCCGCGACGGTCAGGTCGGCAACCAGCCGTTCTACGCCGCGATCGGGGTCGACCTGAACGGGCGCCGAGACGTCCTGGGGCTGTGGGCCGGGCAGGGTGGTGGCGAGAGCGCGAAGTTCTGGATGAACGTCCTGGCTGACCTGAAGAACCGCGGCGTGGCCGACGTGTTCTTCATCGTCTGCGACGGCCTCAAGGGCCTGCCGGACAGCGTGAACGCGGTCTTCCCGGCCGCGATCGTGCAGGCCTGCGTGATCCACCTCATCCGGGCGACGCTGCGCTACGCGAGCCGGAAGTACTGGGACCAGCTGGCTGGGGACCTGCGCCGCATCTACACCGCCCCCTCGGTTGAGGCGGCGTGGGCGGCGTTCGAGGAGCTGGAGGAGAAATGGGGCAAGCCCTATCCCGCGATCCCCAAGCTGTGGAGAGCGGCGTGGGAGGAGTTCATCCCCTTCCTGGCCTACGACGTGGAGATCCGCCGCGTGCTGTTCTCCACCAACGCCATCGAGTCCCTGCACGCCAGGTATCGCAGGGCGGTGACCGTACGCGGTCACTTCCCGACCGAGCAGGCCGCGCTGAAGTGCCTGTACCTGGTGACCCGCGGGCTGGACCCCAAGGGCACCGGGCAGGCACGATGGACCATGCGGTGGAAGCCCGCGCTCAACGCTTTCGCCGTCACCTTCGCCGACCGCATGCCGGCCGCGGAGAACCTCTGAGATGAACGCCGGAAACACCGTTCATCGGACAGACCCTCTACCGCTGATGATCGGTGGATGTTGGCTGAGCTGTCGGTTTACCTGTCGGTCGTGCTGGCGGGTTGGACGATGTGCTCTAAGGTCAGGATTCGGAACCCGCTACGGAGTGCGAGTGAGATGGAGGCGTGGTCTTGGGCGATGGTTCTGTGTTGGACCGTGCCGATGCCGTGTCGTGCTGCATCGACGAGGACGGCACGCTCGGCAGCAGTCGCGTAGCCTCGCCCCCTGCTGGAGGGGCAGGCTAGGACGCTGACTTCCGGAGGGCCGGCGCAAGTGGGCACCAGCGTGCACATCGCCACCAGACGGTGATCGATGATGACCCCACGGGCCAGGATCGTCTCTTGCCCCAGATGGGGTGTGGCTGCTGCGAGGTCAGCCCGTGAGCATCGCTCGTGCAGGTCGACGACCAGTGGTGCGTCCGTGCTGTGGAGCCGAGCCGTGGCTCGCTCGGGCATCGGAGCGGTCGCGGTGTCGGCGAACGCGCGGACGGCCAGGAATCGCGGTGCCCAGGCTTGGTTCGGTTCACCTGGATGCGGATAGACCGCCAGGGTACGGTCGCGGAACTGAACGAGTCTCGGCCCCGTGGCGTCGCCGGGCGAGGTCGCCTGCACCCAGGATGATCGACGCGTGTCGATGACGTCTTGGGCCGAGACGCCCCAGCAGGAGGCTAGGGCTACCGCCTCTGTCTCCGTGATCGGCTGCAGGTGCTGGGAGAGCTGCATACGGTCAGGCTAGGGGCTAGCACCGACAGGGCGAGGGCTGGCGCAGGCTGCGTTCAGGTACGCGTTCGCCGCCCGGGTGACCTCGCGCGCGAGCGTGTCGGCGTCGGTCGTGCCGACCAGCCGGTGCGTCAGCGACTCCACCAGCGCCACCAGCACCTGGGCCGTCGTCCCCGGGTCGGCCAGGTCCGTCTCGGCACGTAGCAGCTCCTCGACGCGGCTCCGGAGGGCCTCGTTGGTCTGCTCGAAGGCCTCGGCGAGCGCAGGGGTGCTCGCAGCGTGGTCGTAGAGGACCCGGTGCAGGTCACCGTCCTCGTGCAGCGCCGCCACCGCAGCGACGGCCTCGGGGAGCCACACGCTCCTGGGTCGGCCGAGCCGGAGGACGTGGTCGAGGACCTCGCCCGCGGCGGCCATGTGCCGTCGCGCGAGCTCGAGCATGAGCGCGCCCTTGTTGGGGAAGTACTGGTAGAGCGAGCCGATGGAGACCCCGGCCCGCGCGGCGATCCTGTCCGTCGTGGCCCCGTCCCCCTCCTCGGCCAGAACCTGAGCCGCTGCGGCCAGGATCTTGTCCACCGTCGCCCGGGAACGGCGCTGCTGCGGCTGTTTGCGGGGGTTCTGCGCCGCCGTCGACGCCGCCATCGGCCACCTCCAGATGCGAGTACTGAACGTGAGGGATTCCTCATATTATTGCGGGTATGGGTGGGATCGATGAGTGGGGACCACGGGTGAGCGCAGGTGTCGCCCTCGCGGTCTACGTGATCGGGCTCGCAGGCGCCTTCGGCGTCCGTGCCTGGCTGCACCGGCGCCGGACCGGGGACTCCGGGGTGCGCAGGACCCCGGCCCGGCACCCGGCCGGCCGGATGGGGGTGGTCCTGTTCATCGGTGCCCTCCTGCTGTGCGGTGCGGGCCTGGTCGGGGCCCTCCTCGCTCCGCAGCTGCGGTGGGAAGCCCCGGGCGTGGTGTCGTGGGCAGGCCTGCTCGTCGCCGCCGTCGGACTGGCTGCGGTGTTCGTCGCCCAGGCTGCCATGGGGGCCTCCTGGCGGGTGGGGGTCGACCCCGACGAGGTGACCGAGCTCGTCACCACGGGACCGTTCGCCCTCGTGCGCAACCCCATCTTCAGCGCCATGGGCCTGACCCTGGTCGGGGTCACCCTCCTGGTCCCCAGCGCGGCGACAGTGCTCGCGCTGGTCGCCTTCTGCGTCGGCGTCCAGCTGCAGGTACGCCTGGTTGAGGAGCCGGCCCTTGCACGTCTGCACGGCGACCGCTACCGCCAGTACGCCTCCACAGTCGGGCGATTCCTCCCCGACCTCACACGCGGGCGCTCAACGTCATAGCCGAAGGCCGGCACCTAGCCGACGTCCCCTCATCAGCGGGCACGTGTCGAACGCACTGAGATGCCGCGGGGCGCGTGGTCGCACGCTAGTGCCGCGCCGGCTGCAGAAGCTCGCCCCGGCTAGATCTGGCGAGCAACCCTCCCCAATCCCCAACGTAGGGTCCGATCCCCTCCCCCAGCGGGTGAATACGACCCACTTGAATACGCAGTGTCGCCAGTAAGCCGTGGAAGGCCGAGCTGCGGTGCCTGCCCCTGGTTGTCCAGCGACAGGGATTCTGGCCAAACGACAGGTTTCGTGGCCAAACGTGTCAGAGGTTTGGCCAAACGACAAGATTCGTGGCCAAGGGGCCAATCCGAGGCTCTACGGGGTTCAGGAGACCCGGCATCGACCAGTATTAGACGCCTGAGGCACGAATCGAACGTACGTACGTTCGGATCGGCAGACCAATCTGGCCGACTCACGCAGGTCGGACACCCCTCCCCCCCACAGGTCGAGCTGCCGTGGCAGTGTGGCACGCCTGGCCGATGATGGCAGAGACAAGTAGTCCGTGTTCAGATTCCCTCCGGGTCGGCGCAGATCTCGCAACGCTCCAGGTGGTGCTCGTCGAGCATGCCTGCCGCGTCAACCAGGTCGCGAGCCAAACTGCGAACGGCCACCGTGATCGTCCGGGTCGGTGCTTCGTAGACGACCTCTGTGGCCATGTCTTCGTTGTCGCGCTCAACCACGACCACGCACACGACGTGACCCTCCGGGCCGCCGCCGCTTGACGCCGAGATCCGGATGCCCTCCGCTTCCAAGCCTAAGGGCTCACCTTTGCGCCGCCTACCGGTCCGTTGCGCATCGCCGGTGCCTCGGACGTAGTCCTCGTAGTGCTCGAACCTGTCGCGAAGGTCCTTGAGGGTCGCGTGCTCCTCGCTAAAGCGCTGAACGATCTCGCTGTTCGCGCCGGTTGCCAGCTCAGCCCCGCGTAAGACGTTGCGCACTGCGTCGACAAGCACGAGCGTCATCGCATCGCGGCGGCCGATCTCCGTCGCAGGCGACTCGGGCATGGAGATGGACTCTATGGTTTCGTATGTCTCGGACGCGGCGGCCGCCCACATATGGGCCCATCTGACGAGTCGTCGATCGATGCTCTGGACGGGTTGCTCTGCCATGTCCGAATCATCGCAGGGCCCGTGCGAACTGCGGCACACGACCCGACGCCTCACGGCTAAGGTTCGGCAGGTGGGATCCTGGTGGAACATCGAGGTCGGAGGGCAGGGCATCCCTGTCTGGGGAAAGAGCTACGTCCCCGACGAGTTGATGCTTCTCTTCACCGATGAGGACCGCCTACTGGACTCGGCGAGAACCGACACGTCCACCCGGATCGAAAACGAGGTAGCTGAGGCTGAGGAGTCCGAGTCCGACGGGCCGCCCGAATCGGGGCGAACAGGTCTGCTGGGCTATCAGACCACGGCCGGAGCGCTACGCCAACGGCTTGAGCTTCACGGGTTCTCCCGTGACTGGGTCTGTCGGCTGAGTGCCGCGTTCTTCGACGACCACGATGAAGACTGGGATCTCCCCGATGCGTGGCCGCAGGACGCGGCGCCGCTTCGGAACGGGGCCGCTATCACAGCAGCACTGACAACCCGCTTCGGTCGTGCGGCTGGCGCGGGCGTACCCCCCGATCCTCGGGGGCAGCCAAAAGAGTGGTTCCTCCACGAGCAATGGATGCGGCTGCGAGAGGCGTTCGACGATCCCAGATTCGCGTTAACGCTTTCGCTGTGCAGAACCCGCGACTCGACCGCCGTCAAGCTCGACCTTACGGCCCTCGTCGAGGGCGGCTGGCTCACACCGGAGGAGAGGCCGCATAGGGATGCGCGCCTGCGAATGTCGGGCGCCGTGGCGGTAGATGCCCCCGTCATCGTCATCACCGAAGGCTCGACCGACGCGCAACGGCTGCGCCGGTCCCTGGAGATCGCTGCGCCAGAAGTTGCCCACATCTTCCAGTTCCTCGACTTCGGGCAGCGCCCTCCCGGAGGAACCGACAGGGTCGTCTCTCTCACAAAGGGCATGACCGCAGCAGGGGTGATGAACCGCATCGTTGCCGTGCTCGACAACGACACGGCAGGACGCGACGCCGCATCGCAGCTCTCGACGCTCGACCTGCCGGCACAGGTCAGCGTTGTCTGCCTCCCCGCCGTCCCATACGCAGTCCGCTACCCGACTCTGGGCCCGTCGGGGTCAGGGGTCGAAGACGTGAACGGCCGCGCTGTCTCGATGGAGTTTATGTTTGGCGAGGATGTTTTGCGTGACGGCGCAGGCGCACTGGCACCGGTGCGCTGGCACGCCTTCAACGAAAAGATCGGGGACTACCAGGGCCGCTTGGACGCCGCAGAGAAAAGCCGGGTCGGCAAACAGATCGACCAGGCGCTCTTGACCGTTGTCGGTGGCCGGATCATCTCGGATCAGGTCATGCAAGGATGCGCACGACTCGCAGAGATGCTCCGCGCAGCCGCCACACCGCCCCGACGGATCCCGGCGTCGGAGAGCTCGGTCCTGACCGAGGTTTGGCGAAGCGATCCGTTCTGCGACCTGCGCATCGAACCCTAACCCTGCGCGAGGTAGAGGTAGCCGCTGCTGTCCGTGCCACTCCCTCGCGGTAGTCGCGGACGGCGTGGACTCGTTGTGGATGGCAACGAAAATGCCCTCACAGGCGACTCCGCATCGCGAGCCAACGTGGCACCGGGGTCGCCGCCCTGGGCCCAATAGCCAGCACCAGCACCGGGGACCACAGACGCGCAGGAGGAACCTCCTTAACGACCCAAGTTCGACGCCCGAGCACCGCACCGCCCAGGTCGAGGGTGCGGGTCCGTACCGTGACGCCGAGGGGTTCAAGGAGGCTCTGACGTCCGCGCCTTGCTGTGTCACGGGCGCGAGCCGGGCGGCTCCCCCGCGCGCTCTGGCATGCAGGGACTTGACGGTCCTAGTTTGGGACCGTTAGTGTAAGACGCAGGTCACGGCACCAGGCCACGACCGACTCCCATAGAAGGGGCGCATACATGAGCCATCAGTTCACGTCTTGCCCGCAGTGCGCGAGCAATGACATCAAGACCGACATGTTCCGGGTGCGGTGCGGGGGGTGCGGTTGGTCGCTCCAGGACCCCGACCCTCAGTACGAGGCACACGTCCAGGAACTTGGATGGGCGAACATCGAACCCCACACACCAATCATCCGAGCCATCGACGCTCTGCCGCCCGATTTCGGCGCGAGCCTGACAACGACCCGAAGCGCATTCCCGGCGAACCATCCCGTCCACGCCGATTGGCCCTCGCTGACGGCAGCAGAGTTTCGAATCCGCCGAGAGACTTTCGGGCTTAGTGCAGAGTGGCTTGCCGAACGTCTGGGCGTGGCCCTGAAGACCGTCCAGAGATGGGAGAACGGCCACCGGCCCATTCCCGACGGGGTCGCGGAGGACATGGATCTGATTTCCACGGCGATGGGTGAGGTCGCGGCACGCAACTGCGCTGAGCACCTGCTCAGGACCGAAGACCCCGTCATGAGTATTCCTCGTGCCGGGACCCATTTCGGGTTCCCCGCCTCCTGGTACCGCGCCTTGGTGGATCAGGTCAGACATCTCCTCATGGCCGAGTATGGCGATCCCGGCCTTGCCGCCGCCACCTTTCGGGTTGTTTACTTCGACGAGGGGGGCGACCAGTCATGACCAGGGTCGAGGGCACGGGTCCGTACCGTGACGTCGAGGGGTTCAAGGAGGCTCTGACGTCGCTGCGATCCATGACCAGGGGCGACGACGCCCGACCGGCTATGCGCTCTGCCGTCCAACTGATCACCCACCTTGCGTGGCGGTCACCGGACGACACCGTCAGCTGGTACGAGAGCAGCACCCCGCAGAGCGTCATGGACTACGCCGACTTCCTCGCGGTGGGCACGGGAACCGTGATCCGTGAGGCCATGGAGGTCGCCCTCAGGCACGCCGAGGCTGCGACCAAGGACGGACAGGCCGAAGGCGTGGCCGTCCTGGCCGGGATCATCCGTCAGCACGGGGCTGACCCCGACGGCACGACCAGCAGACACCCTGGTGCGACTCCGAGGCAGGCACCGAGTCCGCCACTGGGGCGGACCGACCACACGGAGCTGGGGGTTTACGAGGGAGAAGGCTTGGTCGAAGGTGACGATGTCCGCAAGCCTCGAGGGCTGCACCACAGGATCTACCCCTACATGGAGTCCGTGACGCAGTACGCCAACGACCGGGGCAAGGACGTTGGACCCTGGGTAGTCAGGGACAGGTCCACCGCCCTCCGCACCGAGCGGCGGGGCAGGGGCCGTGCGATGGTCCGCGTGTGGGGCCCGAGCGCGTGGGCCTACGTAAACGATGGGTCGGAGTCAGAGCACGGATGATCGTCCACGTCGTCTCCGCGCTCACCGTCACGGCATGGGTCGCCATGTGGTCATGACCGGGCCGGGGCCAGTCTGAGCGGCAGCGGTGACGGACACGCGCTCAGGCGAAAGCCCCATCCGTCGCGCGAGCGTGAGCGTGGCCCTTCGGCCCTGTGACACTTTCTGTCACTTCTCCATAGGGAACTCCTGGCGACACCACTTGACATCAGCGGTGTAGCGAACGTGACCGGACGGGATCATGATATGTTAAATGGCAGATGATCCGACGGGCTTGTGCCAATCAACGCGTCATCTCGGTGTAGAACACTGACGTTTGTATTGGCGGGCGACACCCCTGCGGGCGACCTGCGGACCGTTCGACGCTCCCCTGGACCATCTCGGCCACGCGTGGTGGCTGCGACTTCTATGCTGCTCCCATGACGGATCTCGACACGGTCGAGGAACGGATCTGGGCGCTGCTCGATCCGTATCGGGACGATCTCGAGGACGCGACGATCTACGGCATGCCGTCGTTGAGGTGGCCCGGCTCCGGAGGGCACGACTACTTCGTCGCGGTCGGGCGCAGCGCAGGCAAGGTCAGCCTCTACGCGGTCGCCGTCGAGACCTGGCCGGAGGCCCTCGAGGCGTCGTCGCCGACGTTCAGGAAGCGCCGCACCGGCAAGGCGACCTTCTCCTTCCCCACCATGGACGACGAGCTGGCGGCCGAGCTCGAGGCGTTCCTGGCGCGCCTCTACCACTCCTACCGGGCGCACCACTCGGACTCCGCGTCGACCTAGCCCGGGGACGACGGGCGACGGACGCGCCCGGCGGTTGGTTCGTGCCGCGCCGGGGCATGTCGGGTGCTCCGCGGAGCAGCCCTGCGTCCGGTGCTCCGCGGAGCAGTCCTGCTCGACCTACGGCGGGAACCTGTTCCTGCAGCGGGTGGGAACCCGCCGTAGGAGCCGGAGGTCGCTGCAGGTGCGGATCGCCGTGGCGACGGGGACGGCGAAGCTGCCGGTGAGCCGTGGGTCAGCCGTGCCGCAGGCAGGTCGTCGCCCACGGGCGCGCCCCCAGCCGACCCTCCGGGATGGGCCCACCGCACACCGCGCAGCGGCCGTAGCTGCCCTCGACCAGCCGGGTCCGGGCCAGCCGCACCTCCTCGAGCAGCCGGCCAAGGCTCTCGTGGGCCGTCACCGCGGTGGACCGGTCGACGACCAGAGGCTCGCTCTCCCCCAGGCACCGCGCCAGCGCCGCCCTGGCGTGCCCCTCCTGGGCCCCGGTCAGCTCCTCCAGCTGCGCCTGCACCTCGGCCTCCTTGGCGGCCAGTCGCTCCTCCACCGTCATGGGACCAGCTGCCTCACTCCGCCGGCGGCAGGTCGTGGGCGACCTCGTGGGTCGGCTGGTAGAGCATCATGTCGTCGGCACCGGGCACCCGCAGCCACACCTCGGTCCCGAAGCGGCGTTCCACCGGCTCGGTGGCGAACTCGGCACCGCGGGCGGCCAGCTCGGCCATGGTGGCCGCCAGGTCGTCGCACATGAACGAGATCGCGTGGTGGCGCGGCACCTCGTCGAAACCCCCGGGACCGCTGGTGGGATGGACGCCCAGCTCGCTGGGGCCGGTGCGGAAGATCAGCCACTCCGGCTGGCCCTCCGGCACGTCGTCGCGAACGTACGGCAGCTGCAGCACGTCGCGGAAGAAGGCCCGGGTGGCGACCGGGGCGTCGGAGTAGACCAGGGTGTGCAGCGCGGCGATCATGACTCGACCGTAGCCCCGGACGGCTCGGGCCGGTAGGGGGTGCCTCGGCAGGGGTCCCGCGTGCCCCGTGGGACGATGGTCCGCCCGACCGGAAGGCCCCATGTCAGCCCCGCTCCCCCGTCCGCGCCGCGTCTACGGCACCCTCGCCGCGGCCGAGATGGTCACCTGGACCCTGCTGATCGTCGGCATGGTCGCGACCTACCTGCTGGACGCCGGGCACATGCCGGTCCGGGTGGGCGGCGGCGTGCACGGCTTCGTTTTCCTCGCCTACGTCCTCGTCACGCTGGTCGTGGCGGTCGACCAGCGCTGGCCGGTGCGGGACCTGGCCCTGGGCCTGGCCTCGGCGGTGGTCCCCTACGCCACCGTGCCGTTCGAGCGCAGCGCCGAGCGGCGTGACCTGCTGGGCGACCGCTGGCGCCTGCTGGAGGCCGGTGCCGCCGCCGGGCTGGCCGGACGTCTGGTCGCGGCCGGGCTGCGGCGCCCCGTGCTCGCCGTGCTGGTGGGCCTCGTCGCCGTCGTGGGGGTCTTCGTGCTCATGCTGGCCCTCGGTCCGCCGACGCAGTGGTTCGCCGCTCCGGAACAGTCCCGGCCGCTCGCCGAAGTTTGAGACCCTGATACCCCTGGGGGTATTATGTGAGGCATGGCGACCACTGACCTCACCGTGTCCTCGTTCGAGTCCACCATCACCGCGGACGGCATCGTCCTCGTCGACTTCTGGGCCGACTGGTGCGGCCCGTGCAAGCAGTTCGCGCCCGTCTACGAGGCCGCGTCCGAGCAGCACCCCGACATCACCTTCGGCAAGGTCGACACCGAGGCCGAGCGCGAGCTGGCCGCGGCCGCGGGCATCAGCTCCATCCCGACCCTCATGGCCTTCCGCGACGGCATCGCCGTCTTCGCCCAGGCCGGCGCCCTGCCCCCGGCCGCCCTCGAGCAGGTCGTCCAGGCCGTGCGCGACCTGGACATGGACGACGTGCGCGCCCAGGTGGCGGCGCAGCAGGCCCTGCAGGACAAGCCGCTGGAGATCTCGGCCGAGGACTTCGCCCGGATCTACGCGGAGGGCGAGGTGACCCTCGTCGACGTGCGCGAGCCGGCCGAGTACCGCGCGGGCCACCTCTCCGGGGCCCAGCTGGTGCCGATGCGCTCGGTGGCCGAGAAGGCCGACGAGCTGCCCAAGGACGAGCCGGTCTACGTCATCTGCGCCACGGGCAACCGCAGCCAGTCGAGCAGCCAGCTGCTCCGTCGCGCAGGTGTGGAGGCCTACTCCGTGGCCGGCGGGACCCAGGGCTGGGCGATGGGCGTCCCCGGGCGTAAGCTCGTGCCCGGGCCCCACGCGACCGCGCAGGCCTGACCCGACCCGCACCACCGGCGTCCCCGGGGCGCCGACGTGCACGAGGCGCCGGCGGGCGACCCCGAGATGCGGGGGTCGCCCGCCGCCCCTACCGTCGATGCCATGGACGACATCCTCAGCACCCACCCGGCCAAGGACACCTTCGACCTGCCCCAGCTGCGGGCCGCCATCGACGCGGCGAGTCGGTGCGCGTCCACCTGCGGGACCTGCGCGGACTCCTGCCTGCACGGCGACCACGTCGAGGGCATGGTCCGCTGCATCGACCTGTGCACCCAGTGCGCCGCCATCTGTCGCACGACCGCCGAGATCCTCTCCCGGCCCGGTCCCAACGGCGACTCCTGGCGGTCCGTGGTCGAGGCCTGCATCGCCGTCTGCCGCGAGTGCGCGAAGGAGTGCTCGAGCCACGAGCACGACCACTGCCAGCAGTGCGCCCAGGCGTGCCGCGACTGCGCCGACGCCTGCCAGACCCTCCTCGGCGTCGCCGACTGACAGGCCGGGGGTCGTTCTTCACCGGACCCTCACCTCCCGTACCCCCGGCCCCCACGGTCCGCGGGCTAGCGTCGGACCATGACCAGCTCCTCCCGCGCCGGCCTCGTCGTGGCGGCGACGACCACCCTCCTGCTCATCCTCGGCGCTGGGGCCCTCGGCATTGTCGGGCCCGGTGGGCCCGTCGACCTGCTGTACGTGGGGGCAGCGGTGGTCGCGCTCGTGGGTGCGGTCTCCGTCCGCCTGCGACCGAGGGGTATGACGTACGCGTTCGCCGCGGCCGCCGGGACTGTCCTCGCGGCCACCGCGGTCGTGCTCGCCCTGGGGCTGCACCGCTCCCCCGGCGTCTCCCTCGGCGACCTCCTCGGCCTGACCGTGCTGTTCGCGGGCGGATACGCCCTGGCCGCCTGGTTCTGCTCCCGCGGCCCGTCGCTGCCCGCCGCCGGCGAGGGGGCGCACTAGGCTGCGTGGATGGCCACGCTCTTCACGAAGATCATCGACGGTGAGATCCCCACCCAGCTGGTCTGGCGCGACGAGGTCTGCGCGGCGTTCCTCGACATCGAGCCGCTGACGCCCGGTCACGCCCTGGTGGTCCCCCGGGTCGAGGTCGACCACTGGGTCGACCTGCCGGGTGAGGTCCTGGCCCACCTCACCGACGTGGCCGCCCGGATCGGGCGGGCACAGCAGGTCGCCTTCGACGCCCCCCGCGTCGGTGTCATCGTCCAGGGCTTCGAGGTCCCGCACGCGCACGTGCACGTCTTCCCCGCCCGGACCGCGGACGACTTCGACCTGGCCCGCAAGCGACCCCGCCCGGCCGACGACCTCGCGCAGGACGCGCAGGCCCTGCGCCGGACGCTGCGGGGGCAGGGCTGGTCCGACGAGGTCCCGGGGCAGGACTGAGGCCCACGACATGCAGGCCGAGCCCCGTGAGGACCCCGGGCCCGAGGACTACCACCACGACGTGCACGACGACTGGGCCGACCTGGACGGGTTCCCCGTCCCGGAGGTGCACGCCCGCAGCCTGGACCTGGGACTGCTCCTGCTGCGGCTGGGCACCCTGCTGCTGGTCACCCGCGGCCTCGACAAGGCCGTCGACCTGCCGGCATGGGTCCGCGACGTCGACGACCACGTCCTCGGCGCGCAGGCCCCCGAGCTGGTCGCCTGGATGGTCCTGCTGGGCCAGGTGGCCCTGCCCGTCCTGCTGGCGCTGGGCCTGTTCACCCGCCCGGCGGCGTTCCTGCTCGCGGCCATGATGGCGGCCACGTGGGTGCTCACCGTCTACCCGCGGCTGGACTACACGGTCCTCGGCGAGGGCGGTGCCCCGACCGGTGAGGACTCCCTGCTCTACCTGGCGCTCGCCCTCCCGCTGGTCTTCACCGGGGCGGGCCGCTGGTCGCTGGACGCCATGCGTGCGACCGGCAGGCCATGAACCGCCTGCCCTGACCCCGCCGAGGGTCCCCCGTCTCGTGGGGCCGCTCTACCCTGGGTCGGTGCAGTGCGACTACTACGACGCCGGGGCCTGTCGCTCGTGCACCCTCATGGGCACCCCGTACGCCGGGCAGCTGGCGGACAAGCAGACCCGGGCAGCGCGCAGCCTGGAGGCGCACGTCCCGGCGTCCGCCTGGCGCGCGCCGCAGGCGAACCGCGAGGTGGGCTTCCGCAACAAGGCCAAGCTCGCCGTGGGCGGCCGGCGCGGTGCTCCCACCGTCGGCATCCTCGACGGCGACGGCCGGGGCGTGGACCTGCGCAGGTGCGGCCTCTACGAACCGGGCTTGGCCGAGGCGGTCCTGGCGCTGCCCGACCTCCTGGGCGAGGCCGGTCTGACGCCCTATGACGTACCGGGCCGCCAGGGCGAGCTCAAGCACGTGCTGATGACCCACTCCCCCGACGGTGAGCTCATGGTCCGCCTCGTCCTGCGCTCTCCCGGGCAACGTCGCCGCGTGCTGGAGCTGCTGCCCGAGCTGCGTTCCCGGCTGCCGGGCACCCGGGTCGTCAGCGTCAACCTCCAGCCCGAGCACAAGGCCGTGCTCGAGGGGCCGGACGAGGAGGTGCTGACGGCGGAGTCCACGCTGCCCATGAGGATCGACGACCTCACCCTGCACCTGCGGCCGCGCAGCTTCTTCCAGACGAGCACACCGATGGCCACGGCCCTCTACCGGCAGGCGCGCACCTGGATCGAGGAGTCCTCGCCCCGGGTGCTGTGGGACCTGTTCTGCGGCGTCGGCGGGTTCGCCCTGCACGCGGCCGGCCCCGGCCGGGAGGTGCTCGGGGTCGAGACGTCCGCGGACGCCGTCGCCAGCGCCCGCCTGGGCGCGGCCGCCCTGACGGGCCCCGGACCGGTGCGGTTCGAGGTCGGGGACGCGACGGCATACCTCTCCCCCAGCCGCCGGCCCACGGGTGAGGCCCCGCCCGACCTGGTCGTGGTCAACCCTCCCCGGCGGGGCGTCGGTCCGCTGGCCGCCGACCTGGAGGCCGCGCGGGTGCCGCGGGTGCTCTACTCCTCGTGCAACGCGACCAGCCTCGCGCGCGACCTGGCCCTCATGCCCGGCTACCGGGTGGGTCGCGCCCGGCTGTTCGACATGTTTCCCCAGACCGCCCACGCCGAGGTGCTCGTCGAGCTGGAACGGCGTTGACCCCCGGAGTCGACCTCCCCGGCGGGGCCGGTGCCCCTCGGGCGGGGGCTGGTGCGAGAATGACGGTCCTGGACCTGGACGACAAGGAAGTTGGTGCCACCGATGCCGAACACGTTCGACGCCGTCCCCGAGGGCGCGCACGAGCGCAGTACCGCGTTCCTCGCGGTCGACGCGCCGCAGGACCGCCTGGAGCAGGTGATGGACGAGGCCGGGCTGCACCGGGGCTCCCTGCGCGAGCAGGACGGCTACACGATCCCCTTCCGCGAGGGCGGCGTGCTGCGCATCCGGGTCGTCGAGGGCGACGACCAGGGTCGCACCGGGCTGGAGTTCACCGCGGACGGTCCGACCGTCGAGCGCCTCGAGCACATCAAGCAGGTCGCCGGCGAGGAGGTCGGGGCCAGCCTCGGGCAGGACGAGTCGTTGACCTGGCAGCCCGTGGACTGACCGCACCGACGACGAGGCGCCGGCACCCCCGACCGGGGGGCCGGCGCCTCGCGCGTGACGTGGGGGTCGGCGTCAGGACGCGGCGGAGCCCTCCAGCGGCAACCCGACCTTGCCGGCCTGCTCGTCGAAGTCGTCGTCCAGGGCGACCACCTGGCGGCCGTGGGCGGCCAGGAAGGAGGCCCCGATCGAGGAGCGGTAGCCACTGGCGCAGTGCACCCAGACCTCGCCCTGCGGCGCCTCGTCGAGGCGCTGGGGCAGCTGACCCAGGGGGATGTTGACCGCGCCCGCCACGTGCGACTCCTCGTGCTCCTTGGGGTTGCGGACGTCGAGGACGCTCACCTCGCGGTGGTGCCGGACCTGCGCCAGGTCGGCGAAGGTGGCGGTGGTGATCGTGCCCAGCTCGCCGTCGGTCCAGTCGCGCGGCTCGCCGGTGGCCTGGCCGGCCAGCTCGTCGATGCCGATGCGCACCAGCTCGCGCTGGGCCTCGGCGACCTGCTCCTCGCTCTCGCCCAGGAGGGTGACCGGGGTGCCCCAGGGGATCATCCAGCCGAGCCAGGTGGAGAACTGCCCGTCCAGGCCGAAGTTGTAGGTGCCCGGGACGTGACCGGCCGAGAACGCCTGGCGGGTGCGCAGGTCCACGACCCACTCCCCCGCCGTCAGCCGCTCGCGCAGCACCTCCTTGTCCGCCCGCGACGGCAGCTCCAGGTCCGGCTCCGACGGGCCCGCGGCGTTGGCCGGTCCCATGTGCGCGTAGTAGGCCGGGTAGAGGTCCAGCCCGTCGAGCGTCTCGCGGACGAACTCCTCGACGTCCTTCAGCAGCGCCGGGTTGGTCTCCTGCTCCTTGGCCAGCGTCGACTCATCACCCTCCGTCTGGGTGGCCGAGCAGAACGAGCCGAAGCCGTGGGTCGGCATGACCTCGGTGCTCCCGTCCAGCTCCTTGACCAGCCGGTGGGCCGAGCCGTGCTGCAGCCGGGCGAGCTCCTCGGCGTGGTCCTGCCCGAGCAGGTCGGGACGGCCGGTGGAGCCGAAGAGCAGCGACCCGCCGGTGAAGACGTAGGGGTGCTCGCCCTCGAGGGCGTAGGACAGGTGGGTGAAGGTGTGGCCGGGCGTGGAGATGGCGCGCACCCGCAGGCTCTCGGACACCTCGACCACCTCGCCGTCGCGGATCGCGTCCCGCTTGAAGGAGACGTCGTCCTCGGCGTTGACGTGGTAGGCGGCCCCGGTCCGCTGCGCCAGCGCGTAGCCCCCGGTGACGTAGTCGTTGTGGATGTGCGTCTCGAACACGTGGGTGACGCGCACCGCCTCGCTCTCGGCGAGCGAGAGCACCCGGTCGACGTCACGCTGGGGGTCGACGACGAAGGCGACCTGGCCGTCGTGGACCAGGTAGCTGCGGTCGCCCAACGACGTGGTCTCGATGGTCAGCACGGTGGGAGCGGTCATGGGTCCTCCTGGGGGGTGGTGGGTGGACACTTGGCGTTCCGTGATGGAACAGGATACCCTAGGGGGTATGGAGAACACGATCGCCCGGGTAGGTAGTCTGGGGTGCGTGGAACTGTCGCCCGAGTCCGTCAAGCCCGCCACCACCCGACTGCGCCGTGCCCACGGGCAGCTGGCGGCGGTCATCCGCATGCTCGAGGAGGGCCGGGACTGCGACGACGTCGTCACCCAGCTCGCCGCCGTGGGCAAGGCGATCGACCGGGCGGGGTACGCGATCATCGCCGAGGGGCTGCGCCAGTGCATGGCCAGCGAGGACGGCGACGTGGACGTCAAGAAGATGGAGAAGCTCTTCCTCAGCCTGGCCTGAGCCCCGGCCGGTGCCCTGCTCACCGGAACGGTGCCGGGTCCCCGGCTCCCTCCCGCACGATCTCGGCGTAGCCCTGGGACAGGTCCACCACCGTCGTCGGCTCGCAGCCGGTGACGTCCCCGTCGACGACGACGTCGAGCGCGTGGTCCAGCCGTTCCTTGACCTCCCAGCCGAAGGTCATCGGCTCCTCCTCCCCCGGCAGCAGCAGCGTGCTCGTGAGCAGGGGCTCCCCCATCTGCGCCAGCAGAGCCTGGCAGATGCGGTGGTCGGGCATGCGTACCCCCACCGTGCGCTTCTTCGGGTGGAGCAGCCGGCGGGGGACCTCGGGCGTGGCCGGCAGGATGAAGGTGTAGCAGCCCGGCGTGGCCGCCTTCACGGCCCGGAACACCGCGTTGTCGAGGTGGACGACGTGCCCCAGCTGGGCGAAGTCGGCGCACAGCAGGGTGAAGTGGTGCCGCTCGTCCAGGTGCCGGATCTCGATGATGCGGCGCCGGGCCTCCGGGTCGCCCAGCCGCGCCGCCAGGGTGTAGCAGGCGTCCGTCGGCAGCGCCGCCAGCCCGCCGTCCCGGAGGATGTCCGCCACCTGTGCCACCAGCCGCGGCTGGGGATCCACCGGGTGGATGTCCACGAAGCGGGCCATGCCGCCCACTGTAGGACAGCTCCCGGGCCGCTGCAGGTCAGCTGGCGAGGAAGCGTCGCACGGCCGCGGTGAAGACCTCCGGCTTCTGCGAGTGCACCCAGTGGGTGGCGTCCTTGACGGTGACCCGGCGGGTCTGGGGGAACAGCTCGCGCATCCCGGGCACGTTCTCGTCCTGGATGTAGTCCGAGTCCGAGCCGCCCACCCACAGGACGGGGCCGTCGAAGGTCCGGCCGCCGTGGGGGATGTCGGAGGTGATCGTGGCCAGGTCCCGACGCAGCATGGTCAGGTTGGGCTGCCACGCGAGGCGTCCGCCGGCGGGGTCCTGGCGCAGGTTCTGCAGGAGGAAGCCTCGCAGGGTCTTCTGCGGGACGTCCTGGGCCAGCTGCTCGTCGGCGTCGCCCAGGCTCTCGACGGTGTCCAGGTCGATCCGGGCCAGGGAGTCCAGCAGGTGCTCGAACTCGCCCACGGCCCCCGACCCGACCGGGCTGACGTCCACGACGACGAGGTGGTCGACCAGGTCGGGGTGGGCCAGCGCCATGGTCATCGCGATCTTGCCGCCCATGCTGTGCCCGACCACGTGCACGGGACCGTCCCCGGCGACCGTGCCCCGCAGGTGCTCGGCCACGAGCTCGGCCGCGCCGCCGTAGTCGAAGGCGTCGGTCCACCGGGAGCGGCCGTGGTCGGGCATGTCGACCAGCAGGCTGCGGTAGTCCGGCTCCAGGGCCCGGGCGATCGCCCCGAAGTTGCGGCCGCGGCCGAACAGGCCGTGGCAGAAGGCCACCACGGGCCCCTGCTCGCCGACGAGCGTGCTGTGCAGACCGGCGGGACCGGCGGCGGAGGATGGGCTGCTCACCCGGTCGAGCCTACTGGCCCCTCACAGCGGCAGCGCACGGCGCATCGCCACCGTCTGCAGCGTGCGACGGAAGCCCAGCCGCTCGTAGAGCCGCGTCGCCCCGGTGGGGCTGTCGGAGTCGACGTCCAGCTCGATCACGTCGTAGCTGCCCGCGTCAACGGACTGCCGGATGGTGCGGACCAGGCAGGTCGCCGCCAGGCCCCGGCCCCGCCAGGCCGGCACGGTCCCGACGAGGTTGACGTAGGCGTGCCGCTCGACCCACTCGCCGACGAGGACGTAGCTGAGCACCCGGCCCTCCTCGTCCACGGCCAGGGTCGACAGGGACGGGCGGGCCGAGCGGGCGACCCAGCGCTCGTGCCAGGGCTCGGGAGCCACCGGTCCGGAGCCCCAGTGGTCCCGGAAGGCCAGGTTGTGGGCCTCGCGGACCGCGTCCTCGTGCTCGGGCCCGGGAGCGGTCAGGCGGACCCCCGCCGGCACCTGCGGGATCTCGGGCACGCCGTCCAGCGGACGGGCGAGCATGTCGAACCAGCGCACGTCGGCATACCCCCGGCTGCGCAGCATCGCCTGGGCGGAGGACCCGACGAGGCCGGCGCCGACGGACAGGTGGCCGGGACGGCCCGGGTGCCGCTCGGACACCAGCTGGGCGGCTCGGGGCTCCGCGGCGTCCATGAGCGCCCGTCCCAGGCCCCGCCCCCGGTGGTCGAGGCGCACTCCCCCCTCGAGGTGGGCCCGTCCGTGACCCTCGTGGTCGGGGGTCGTCGGGCAGCCGACGGCCGTCCAGGCGACCAGCTCCTCCCCCGCCCACACGGCCCAGGTGTCGCGGGCCGGGTCGACCCCGTGCCCGGTGAGCTCCTCGGCGAGGTCCTCCGGCTGGTAGAACTCCTCGGTGCCGTCGACCTCGGCGACGTGGTTGACCAGGCGGGACCACGCCTCGACGTCGTCCGGGCCGAGGGACCCCCACCGGTATGCCGTGGACGGGCCTGTGGGGGCGGCGCCGGCCCGGACGTCGGGGTGCTGGGTGTCGTGCATGGGGACCAGTGTGCGCCGCCCGTCCGCACGCCCGCCACCCGTTTGTCCGTCGCCCCCGCGCTGCGCCCCCGCTGCGGGTCGCCGAGGTGCCACCATGGGCTGCCATGAGCACGGACCTCTGGTACTACCTGGGCATCACGCCCGCCGGCGCGCTGGCCGTCCTCATCAGCACGGTGACGGTGTACTTCGTCTTCGGCGCGGTCCTGCGACTGTGGGGCCAGCGGCTGTGGTCCAGCCCCCGGTCCCTGGACCTGGCTGTCGTGACCGTGCTGGGCGCGATCGTGGGGCGGGCGACCATGGGCCACGTGCCGACGCTGGCCGGCGGCCTGGTCGCGCTGGGGACCCTGGCCGGCCTGGAGCTGGTGTTCCGGGGGCTGCGGCGCCTGCCGCTGCCGCCCCTGCCCCAGCTCCCTGGCGGACAGCGCGGCCGTGCGGTGGTGCTGGCCGTCGACGGACGGGTGCGGACCGACAGCCTGACCCACTACGGGCTGACGATGCCGGTGCTGTGGAGCTCGATGCGGCAGGCCGGGATCAGCCACCCCTCGCAGGTGGCGCTGGCGGTGCTGGAGCCCAACGGGCGGATCTCGGTGCTGCGGGCCGGGCAACCGATCCACCCGCGGGCCCTCATGGGGATCAAGGGGGCGCACGTGGTCCAGGAGCAGCTGCGGGAGGCGGGTCACCTGCACACCGCGCCGTTGCACCCCGACGACGCCGGCCCGTCCGGCGGCAGCGCCCCGGTGGCCTCGCCGACGCAGGAGTCGTCCAAGGAGTAGCCCGCGCCCGGGGGGGCCGGTCAGCCGGAGGTGATCTCGAAGTCGACCGGGGTGGGCAGCTGGACGGTGCGGGAGACCGTGCACAGACGGTCCCGCGACTTGGCGACCGCGTCGGGGAGCCGTTCGCGGGCGGCGTCGCCGCGCTCCCCCTGCGGGAAGGTCACCTCCACGGTCACGGTGACCGGGCCGAGGTGGTTGCCCTCGCCGTCGCGGACCTTCTCGGCGGACGCCGAGATGCGGAAGTCCTCCGGCTCGGCCAGCCGGGAGGTCAGCAGGTCGATGTCGATGCCGGAGCAGCCGGCCACCCCCACGAGCAGCAGCTCGACCGGGGTGAAGTCGCTGCTGCCGCTGCCCCCGGAGGTCACGGGGAGGGTGCCGCCCCGGGCATTGGTCGCCTCGAAGGTCGCCGGCCCGGTCCGGGTGAGGGCGACCGAGCGCACGGTGTCGTCAGCCACGGTCCTCCTCCGTGCCGGAGGTGGCCGCGGGCTGGGGAACGGGCCAGGTGTGCACGGGTGCGTTCTCCTCGGAGTTGTCCAGGTAGTGGGCGAACATCTCCCGCAGCGCCTCCTCGCGGGAGCGGCCGGCCGTCTCGTAGGCCTCGGTGACGGCGATCTGCCAGCTGGCGCCGTTGGTCCGGGTCCGGCACCGTCCCTCGATGACGGACAGGTAGTGGCTGCGCACCTCGCGCCGCAGCCCCAGCGCCGCCAGGCCGTCGTCGGCGACGCTGAGCAGGTGGTCGGCCACCAGCTCGGTGACCGGCAGGGTGCCCAGCCCGGGCCAGCTGTGCACCGAGTCGATGCCGTGCTTGGCCGCGTCCACGAAGTTCTGCTCGGCGGTCCGGAAGGCCATCTTCGTCCAGATGGGGCGGCCGCTCGTCGTGGCGGCCTCCAGCAGGCCGTAGTAGAAGCACGCGTTGGCCACCGTGTCCACGACGGACGGGCCGGCCGGTAGCACCCGGTTCTCCACCCGCAGGTGGGGCACGCCCTGGCTGGTGTCGTAGATCGGGCGGTTCCAGCGCCAGACCGTCCCGTTGTGCAGCTTGAGGTCCTTCAGCTCGGGCACCCCGCCGGCCTCGAGGACGGCCATGCTGTCCTCCTCGGAGGTCTCGGGCAGCAGGGCGGGGAAGGAGCGGACGTTCTCCTCGAAGAGGTCGAAGATGGAGGTGATCCAGTTGTTGCCGAAGTAGGCCCGGGGGCGCACCCCCTGGTACTTCAGCTCCACCGACCGGGTGTCGACCATCTGGGTGAACAGCGGGATGCGGGTCTCGGCCCACAGCCGGCGACCGAAGAGGTAGGGCGAGTTGGCCCCCATGGCGACCTGCAGGCTGGAGATCACCGACGCCGCGTTCCAGTAGACCGGGAAGTCCTGCGGGGTGACCTGCTGGTGCAGCTGGACCGACGTGCACCCCGACAGCGGCCCGATCGTGTCGTGGTAGCTGGAGACCCGCTCCCCCGTCGGGCCCTCGATCTCCAGCTCCATGCCCTCGCCGCGCTCCCGCAGCAGCGAGTCGTTGAGGCCCTGGTAGCGCACCCCCTCGGAGATCCACGGCTCGTCGAACAGCTCGGCGGTCAGCGTGGGCAGGATGCCGACCTCGGCGACGCGGGCGCCGTGAGCGCGGGCGGCGTCCCCGGCGCGTCGCAGCGCCTGGGTGAGGAAGCGGTCCAGGCGGACGGCCTGGTCGCCGGCCATGGGCCGGGGCGGCACGTTCATCTCGATGTTGTAGCGGGCGACCTCGGTCTGGAAGTCCTCCTCGCCCAGGTCGGCCAGGACCTCCCGGTTGATCATCGCCGGGGCCAGCGTCTGCCCGTCCAGGAGGTTGAGCTCGATCTCCAGGCCCATGAGCGGGCGGGTGAAGTCGAACCGGCTGCCCTCGAGCATCCGCTCGAAGACGACGAGGTCGGTCCGCACCTTCTCGCGGAACCGCAGGCGCTGCTCACGGGTGAAGTCCGCCTGGCTCACTTCCTGGCCCATGCGTCGATCCAAGCACACCGAGGGCCCGTTGGCGAGGGTGGGCGCACCCGCCCGTCCGTCCGCCTGACCTGCGGCGGACGGACGGGCCGGTGCTCAGTCCTCGGGGTGCGCGGGCAGGAGGCGGGAGGCGACCAGGTTGCGGTCGCCGTAGACGCCGTCGATGCGTCGCACCGGGGGCCAGTACTTGCGGCCGGGGTCCACCCCCGGCGGGTAGGCGGCGCTCATCCGGTCGTAGGCGTGGGGCCACTCCCCGGCCAGGGACAGCGCTGTGTGCGGGGCGTTGCGCAGGACGCTGTCCTCGACGCCGTCCCGGGCCGCGTCGTCCATCTCCCGGCGGATGGCGATCATCGCCTCGACGAAGCGGTCCAGCTCGTCCTGGGCCTCGGACTCGGTCGGCTCGACCATGAGGGTCCCCGAGACGGGGAACGACATCGTGGGGGCGTGGAAGCCGTAGTCGATGAGGCGCTTGGCGACGTCGTCGACGGTGACGCCCGTCTCCTTGGTCAGGCCGCGCAGGTCGAGGATGCACTCGTGCGCGACGAGTCCGGCGGCGCCGGTGTAGAGCACCGGGAAGTGCTCGTGCAGCCGGGCGGCGACGTAGTTGGCGTTGAGCACCGCGACCTGCGAGGACCGGGTCAGCCCGGCTCCGCCGACCAGCCGGATGTAGGCCCAGGAGATCGGCAGGATGCTGGCCGAGCCGTAGGGTGCGGCGGAGATGGGCCCCACGCCCGTCCCGGGCCCTGCGCCGTCGACGACCGGGTGGTTGGGCAGGTAGGGGGCCAGGTGGGAGCGCACCCCGATCGGGCCCACCCCGGGTCCGCCGCCCCCGTGGGGGATGGTGAAGGTCTTGTGCAGGTTCAGGTGGGAGACGTCGCTGCCGAACTCGCCCGGCCTGGCGATCCCCATCAGCGCGTTGAGGTTGGCGCCGTCGAGGTAGACCTGTCCGCCGGCGTCGTGCACCAGCTGGCACAGCTCGGTGATGGTGTCCTCGTAGACGCCGTGCGTCGAGGGGTAGGTGATCATGATCGCGGCGAGCTCGTCGCGGTGCTTGTCCACCTTGCTCCGCAGGTCCTCCAGGTCGACCTCGCCCTCGGACGTGCTCTTGACCACGACCACCGTCAGGCCGGCCATGACGGCGCTCGCGGCGTTGGTCCCGTGCGCGCTGGAGGGGATGAGGCAGACGGTGCGCTGGTGGTCGCCCTGCGCCTCGTGGTACTTGCGGATGGCCAGGAGCCCCGCGAACTCGCCCTGCGAGCCGGCGTTGGGCTGGAGGGAGACCTCGTCGTAGCCGGTGATCTCGCACAGCCACGCGGAGAGCTGGCGGACGAGCTCGTGGGTGCCCTCGGCCTGGTCGGCCGGGGCGAAGGGGTGCAGCGCACCGAACTCCGGCCAGGTGATGGGCTCCATCTCGGTGGTGGCGTTGAGCTTCATCGTGCACGAGCCCAGCGGGATCATCCCGCGGTCGAGCGCGAAGTCCTTGTCGGCCAGGCTGCGGATGTAGCGCAGCATCGCGGTCTCGCTGCGGTAGGTGTTGAACACCGGGTGGGTCAGGTAGGCCTGCTCCTCGGTGCGCACGAGGGCGTCCCAGTCGGGGGCCGCGACCGCGTCGACCGCCGAGGGGGCCTCGACGCCGAAGGCGCCGGCGACGGCCTGCAGGTCGGCCAGCGTGGTCATCTCGTCGGTGGACAGCAGGATCGTGTCCTCGTCCACCTTCCACAGGTTGATCCCCTGCTCCAGGGCCGCGGCCAGGACCTCCTCGGCCCGGCCGGGGACGGCGACGGTCAGGGTGTCGAAGTAGCGGTCGACCTTCAGCGTCAGCCCGCCGGCGGTGAGCGCACCGGCCAGCGCGCGGGCCTTGGCGTGCGTCTCCAGCGCGATGCGGCGCAGTCCCTCCGGACCGTGCCACACGGCATACATCCCGGCCATGACGGCCAGGAGCACCTGGGCGGTGGTGATGTTGGAGGTGGCCTTCTCCCGGCGGATGTGCTGCTCCCGGGTTTGCAGGGCGAGGCGGTATGCCGCGTCGCCGTCGGCGTCCCGGCTCACCCCCACGAGGCGACCGGGCAGGGACCGCTCCAGGCCGGACCGGATGCTCAGGTAGCCCGCGTGCGGGCCGCCGAAGCCCATCGGCACCCCGAAGCGCTGCGTGGTGCCGACGGCGACGTCGGCGCCCCACTCGCCGGGGGGCGTCATCAGGGTGAGGGCGAGCAGGTCGGCCGCCACGGTGACCAGCGCCCCGACCTCGTGCGCCGCCTCGGCCACCGCGCGCCAGTCGCGCACCTGGCCGTCGGCTCCGGGGTACTGGACGACGACGCCGAAGACGTCGCGGTCCCCCGCGGCCGCACGCAGGGCGGTCGCGTCGGTGACCTGCTCCAGGTCGGCGGGGACCACCTCGATGCCCAGCGGGGTGGCGCGGGTGGTCAGCACGCCCAGCGTCTGCGGGAGCAGGTGCTCGTCGACGAGCAGGACCGCGTCCTGGGCCACCTTGCTGTTGCGCCGCATGAGCGCGACCGCCTCCGCGGCCGCGGTGCCCTCGTCCAGGAGGGAGGCCCCGGCGACGGGCAGGCCGGTGAGGTCGCTGACCATGGTCTGGAAGTTGAGCAGGGCCTCGAGCCGGCCCTGGGAGATCTCGGGCTGGTAGGGGGTGTAGGCGGTGTACCAGGCCGGGTTCTCCAGGATGTTGCGCTTGACGACCGGCGGGGTCTGGGTGCCGTAGTAGCCCAGCCCGATCATCGAGGTGAGCACCCGGTTGCGCGAGGCCAGCTCGCGCAGCTCGGCGATGACGGCCTGCTCGCTGGGCGCCGCCTGGATGGACAGGGGGTCGGCGGACCGGATCGCGGGGGGGACGGCCGCGTCGACGAGCGCCTCGAGGCTGTCGTGCCCGAGGACCTCCAGCATGTGCTCGATCTCCTCGGGCCGGGGACCGACGTGCCGGGACACGAAGTCGGACAGCGTGTCCGGTCCCAGCGGGCGGGCGTCGTCGGTGGTGACCGTGGCGGTCCGGCCCGCCGGCGTGGGGGTGGTCTGGGTGCTCATCGTCGTGCTCCTCGGGGCAGGGGGGCAGTGGCCCTCCCCCTCTGTCCGCCCGCGGCGTCGCGGACGTTCCAGAGTTGCCTGGTCCGCGCGGTCCTGGCGCCTGAGAGCTTGTCGGGGAGATTGCCCCTTCGGCGCCCCACGACCGGCGTGGGGACTCTCCCGCGCGGCGTCGACGGCACCGTCAATCTAGCAGCCCGGCGGCCACCTCGGCGCGTGCGGCGCCGGAGGGGGCGGCGCGGTCAGGAGGTGCGGCGGGCCCGGCGGCGGGCGGAGAGCTCGTCGCCCGGGTGGTGGGCCACCGGGTCGTCGGCGCGTTCGCCGGGCAGCTGGGCCAGCTGCCCCTCGACCTCGCGCCAGACGCTGCCCACGGCGATGCCGAAGACACCCTGGCCGCCGCGGACGAGGTCGATGACCTCGTCGTCGCTGGTGCACTCGTAGACGCTGGCACCGTCGCTCATGAGGGTGATCCGGGCCAGGTCCTCGACCCCCCGCTCGCGCAGGGCGTTGACCGCGACCCGGATCTGCTGCAGCGAGACCCCGGTGTCGAGGAGCCGCTTGATGATCTTCAGGACGAGGATGTCCCGGAAGCTGTAGAGCCGCTGCGTGCCCGAGCCGCTGGGGTTGCGCACCGACGGCTCCAGCAGCCCCGTCCGTGCCCAGTAGTCCAGCTGGCGGTAGGTCACCCCGGCGGCGCCGCAGGCCGTCGGGCCGCGGAAGCCGATGGTCTCGTCCAGGGCGGGGACGTCGCCGGTGAAGAGCACGCCCTGGGACGGGCGTCCGTCCCGGCCGGACCCGGCCTCGGTGCCGGGGTCTGCGCCAGCGCTCACCGGTCCTCCTCGGATGTGTGAGTGGTGTGACTCGTGTGCACCGTGTGCACACCCCGACCGTAGGTGTCCCGGGGTGCCCGGTCAACGACCGACGCGCCGAGGACCGCCCCGAAGGGCCGTGGGGCGCTCACTCCTCGAAGTCCTCGGCCGAGACGTTGTCGAGGAACTCGCGGAAACGCTCCACCTCGTCCTCCTCCTCGACCGCCATGGTGATGCCCACCTCGTCGAGCAGCTCCTCCGGGGCCAGGATGGAGGTGGCCGTCCGCAGGGCCAGCGCGATCGCGTCCGAGGGCCGGGCCGAGACCACGGTGCCCCCGTCGAAGTGCAGCTCGGCGTAGAAGGTGCCGTTCTCCACCGTGGTGACGTGGACCTGCTCCAGACGTCGGCCGAGCGCCTCCACCACGTCGACCATGAGGTCGTGGGTGAGCGGTCGGGGCGGCTCGACCCCCTGCTGGGCGTAGGCGATCGCGGTGGCCTCGGGGGCACCGATCCAGATCGGGACGTACCGCTGGCCGTCGCGCTCACGCAGCAGCACGATGGGGCTGTTGGTGGGCATCTCCACCCGTACTCCGAGGACGTCGAGCTCCTTCACCCCACCCACGGTACTCCGCCGGGGGGACCCGTGCGGCCCGTCAGTGCCCGCGGGCGAGCCCCGAGCGCACGAGGGCGACGTGCAGCGCCAGCATCGTGGAGAGCAGCTCGGCCTCCGCCTGGGCGGGGTCGGGCCCTTCCGCGCCCCTCGCGCGGCGCCGCCGGAGCGGTTCGAGGATCTGCTGGGCCAGCCCGATCTCCCGGTCGGCGCCGACCCGGAAGGCACGCAGGTGGCGGGCCTCGAGCCCGTAGCGCGCCAGGGCCGACGCCGCGGTCGCCACGTCCAGGTCGTCGGCGTGGTGCCGACCTGACGCGTCGGTGCGCAGCAGCCCGAAGGCGACCAGGTGGCCGTAGGCGCCGCGGTCGAGCCCGGTCCGCTCACGCAGCTCGAGCGGGGTCAGCCGTACCGCACGCCGCCGGCGCAGGGCGGCGGCGCTCAGGTCGGCGACGGGCGGGACGGGCCGCTCGTCGCCGGTGGCGGCGGGTGCGTGCGGCGCCGCGTCGGCGTGCCCGACGGGGACGCCCGGGGCGTCCTCCCCGGGGCGGGGCGTGGCGCCGTCGGTCAGCCCGGGCACGTCCAGACCCCGGTCCAGCCGGTCCAGGGCGTCCTTGATGACCTTCAGCGGCCAGAAGCGGTCCCGCTGGGCGGTCAGGACGAACCGCAGGCGGGCGACGTCCGCAGGGGTGAAGAGCCGGTAGCCGGACGCCCTGCGCTCCGGGGAGATGAGGCCCTCGGTCTCCAGGTAGCGGATCTTGGAGATCGTCAGGTCGGGGAAGTCGCCCTGCAGCTCCCGCAGGACCGCACCGATGGACACCCCCTCGGGGGCCGCTTCGGCCCGTGCCGCCGAGGTCACGAGCGGCTGCGGTAGTAGACCAGCCGGAACTTGCCGATCTGCACCTCGTCCCCCTGGTGCAGCACGGACTCGTCGATGCGCTCCCGGTTGACGTAGGTGCCGTTGAGGGATCCCACGTCCCGCACGAGGTACCCGTCGCCCTCACGGGCAAAGACGGCGTGCCGCCGGGACACCGTGACGTCGTCGAGGAAGATGTCGCTGCTGGGATGCCGCCCGGAGCTGACCTCGTCCGCGTCCAGGAGGAACCGGGCGCCCGCGTTCGGTCCGCGCAGCACGATCAGCAAGGCCGTCCCGGGACGGAGGGCGTCGACGGTGCGCTGGTCGTCCGGGGAGAGCCGGGGGGCCTCGTCGTCGAAGGTGTAGTCCGCCGACGGCAGCTCCGCTCCCCCGGGGAGACGCGCCGTGGCGGGGTCGGTGCCGAAGTCGTGGTGCTCACGGTCGCGGTCGCTCACGGGATGTGACCTTCCTGGTGGTGCGCGGTGGTCCGGGGACGAGAGGGACCGGTGCCCGACGTGGTCGGCCACCGGTCACCCACTCTAGTGCAGAGCGTCCAGGACGCCCGGGCGGTCTCAGTCGAGCGTGGCCTGGTAGGCGGACGCGTCCAGGAGGCTCTCCAGGACGGCCGGGTCGTCGACCCGGACCTCGTACATCCAGCCGTCGCCGTACGTGTCGGTGTTGAGCAGCTCCGGGGTCCCGTCGAGGCCGTCGTTGACGCCGGTGACCTCGCCGGCGACGGGGGCGTAGATGTCGCTGACCGACTTGGTGGACTCCACCTCCCCCACGGCGTCGCCCACGGCGACGGTGTCGCCCACCGTGGGCAGGGAGACGTAGACGACGTCCCCCAGCGCGTCCTGCGCGTAGGCGGTGATGCCGATGCGGACCACGCCCTCGCCCATGTCACGGACCCACTCGTGGTCGGTGGTGTACCGAAGGTCGTCCGGATACTGCAAGGTGGTCATCGCTCTCCTCGGTCTGGGCGGGTGCGCCGCTGCGCCCGTCGGTGGTGTGTGTCCCTTTTCTACCCTACGAGGAGGGGGTCGCGGGCACCGGCTCGGCCCACCGGAGGTCCGGGGTGGGCCGGACCGCGTCGACGAGCACCTCGTCCCCCTCCACGACCTGGACGGTGGCGCCCGCCCCCCGCAGGCTGTCGAGGAAGCCGCCGGGGATGGCCAGCCCCCCGGCGAGCGTGTCGGGCTCCCCGACGGCCACGATGCGGAACGGGGGGACGAGCACCGCGCCGTCCAGCGTCACCGATCCGCCTCCGGCACCCTCGGCCACGCCGACGTGGCTGGAGGCCACGACCCGGACCGACCCGACCTGGATCGCCTCGGCCCCGGCGTCGCGCAGCTCCTGGATGGCGTCCAGGAGCATCGTCTGGGTCATCCCTCCGTCGGGGTCGTCGACGATGACCGAGATGCCGGGGCCCGTCACGGGCGCCGTCCCGGCCAGGATCGCGTAGGACTGCAGCCGCTCACGGGCAGCCTCCGCGGCGGCCACGTCGCCCTGCTGACCCTCCAGCCGGCGACGGTCGGCCTCCAGCTCCAGGACCTCCTGCTGCAGGTCGTCCACCCGGCCCGAGACGTCGTCGAGCAGGGCGACGAGCTCGCTCTCGCGCAGCTGGCTCAGCCCGGCCTCGTCCTGGGCGCGCACCTGGGCGACCAGGGCCACGCCCAGCAGGGCGGTGATCACGGCCGCGACGACCTGGCCGGGGGCGAGCCGCAGGGAGGTGATCGCCCGGAGCCGGCGACGGGCCTGCTCGGGCGTGGGGTCGTGGCCGGCTCTCCGCCGGATCCGCTCCAGCGCCCCCCGAGGACGCGGTGTCGCGGGCATCAGGCACCCAGGAGATGGCGCCGGATGGCGGCGACGTTGGAGAAGATGCGCAGCCCCAGCACCACGACGACGCCGGTGGAGAGCTGGGCCCCGACACCGAGCTGGTTGCCCAGGAAGACGATGAGGCCGGCGACGACGACGTTCGACAGGATCGAGATGACGAAGACGCGGTCGTTGAAGATGCCCTCGAGCGCCGCCCGGGTGGCACCGAACACGGCGTCGAGGGCGGCGATCACGGCGATGGGCAGGTAGGGCTGGAGCCAGACGGGGACCTCCGGGCTGACGACCAGCCCGAGCAGCACGCCCAGGACCAGTCCGATGAGCGGGATCATGCGTCCTCCTCGGCGGTGGGCGGCAGGGCGGGGACCTGCCCCACCCGGGTGGTCAGCCGCGCGGCCGGGTCGACCACGACCTCGGCCTCCGCGGCGACGTCGGAGCGGATCCCCAGCTGGGCGCGCAGCTGGCCGAGGTAGGCGCCGGTCACCCCGGTGGTGGCCTCGCTCAGCAACGTCTCGGGGTCGCCGATGGCCCGCACCTCGTAGGGGGGTGCCAGGCTCCGGAAGTCCACGACCACGGCCTCCCCCGCGTGCCGGATCGCGGACATGGAGGTCAGCCGGTGGCCGTTGACCGAGACCGCCTCGGCCCCCGCGGCCCACAGGCCGTTGACGACGAGCTGGATGTCCCGGGCGTTGACCCTCTCGGGCGGCCCCTCGTCGCCGGGGGCCGCGTCCACCCGGGTGGTCGCGTCCTCGAGCAGCACCACGACACCCGGCCCGCGCACGGCCGTGGCACCCACGGCGGTGCCCGCCGCGGCCACCTCGGCCCCCGCGTCGGGCCCCTCGTCCACGCTCGCCCGCTGCTGCTCCAGCTCGAGGATGTCGGTGCGCAGCGCCTCGATCCGGGCACGCTGGTCGTCGCCGGCCTCCTGCAGCGTCTCGATCCGTGCGATGAGGGACGCCCGGGTCTCGGCCGCGGCGGGGTCCGGCGTGCGCAGGGTCCCCGCCGAGACGGTGACGAGCAGCCCCAGCACCAGGGCGGTCGCGAAGAGCAGCCAGGTGGAGTACCCCGACGACGGCGGTAGCCCGGCCTCCGTCCGACGCTCCGCGGCGGAGTGGTAGCCCGGCCCGAGCGGAGGGTCCAGCACCTCGTCCAGGAGCGCCATCGACGCGGCGGGATTGGGGTCGGGCCGGGCCGTGCCCCGGCGCGGGATCCTCATCCGGCCGCCTCCAGCACCCGGCGCTGGGCCATCATGCCGCGGACCTGGGCGGCGTAGACCAGCCCGGTCACCCAGTACAGGCCAACGCCCCACCAGGCCAACGCCCAGCCGGTGGCCAGCGCCGGCACCGTCCACCACCCGGGGACGTGGCCGAGGAGCAGGAGGGGGAAGGCCCCCAGCAGGTTGAAGGTGGCCGCCTTGCCCACGAAGTCGACCGAGGGGATGGGCAGGTGGTGGCGGCGCACGAGGGGGTACATGGCCAGGATGAAGGCGTCCCGGGCCACCAGCACGGCGACCAGCCACCAGCCGATGACCCCCGTCCCGGCGAGGCTGAGCAGGGTGACCGCGATGTAGAGCCGGTCGGCGATGGGGTCGAGCAGCTGCCCCAGTCGGCTCACCAGCCCGTAGCGACGGGCGATCTTGCCGTCGAGGTAGTCGGTGAACCCGGACGCCACCAGGACCGCGGCCGCCCAGACGAGGTGGCCGGAGACCAGCAGCCAGATGAACACCGGCAGACCCAGCAGCCGCACGATGCTCAGCACGTTGGGCACGGTGAGGAGCCGGTCGGTCACCGGCAGGACCCGCTGGTCGTGCCGGCCCTCCCCCGTTCCTTCCCTCATGGGGCCTCCCCCGTTCCTTCCCTCATGGGTGCAGTCTAGGGCGGGCCGGCCGCCGGCCCCGGCGCACCGCCGCGGGGACCGCATGCCCGACGCCGGAGGGGCGGTCCCGTCGTGCGGGACCGCCCCTCGGGCGTACTACCTCTCGGTCGGGCTGACAGGATTTGAACCTGCGACCCCTTGACCCCCAGTCAAGTGCGCTACCAAGCTGCGCCACAGCCCGAGGCCCGTGCGGGCGAGGATCACCTTAGCCCATGGCCGGCCCCGCCCACGAATCCGTGTCGGCGCCCGGCCGGTGCCTCCCGCCGGCCGGGGTCAACGCCGGCCGCGCCGTTCCCGGACCCGCACCGAGATCTCGATCGGGGTGCCCTCGAAGCCGAACTCCTCGCGGATCCGGCGTTCCAGGAACCGGCGGTAGCCGTGCTCGATGAACCCCGAGGCGAACACCACGAAGGTGGGCGGCCGGGTGCCGGCCTGGGTGGCGAACAGGATGCGGGGCTGCTTGCCCCCGCGCACGGGGTGCGGGTGGGCCGCGACGACCTCCCCGAGGAAGGCGTTGAGACGCCCGGTGGGCACCCGGCGGTCCCAGGAGGCCAGCGCCGTCTCCAGCGCCGGCACGAGCCGGGCGACGTTGCGTCCGGTCGAGGCGGACAGGTTGACCCGGGGCGCCCACTGGATCTGCACCAGCTCGCGCTCGATCTCCCGTTCCAGGTAGTGGCGGCGTTCCTCGTCGAGCAGGTCCCACTTGTTGTAGCCGATGACCAGGGCCCGGCCGGAGTCCACCACCTGCTGGACCACGCGGATGTCCTGCTCGGCGATGGGCTCGGAGACGTCGATGAGCACCACGGCCACCTCGGCCTTCTCCAGCGCCGTCTGGGTGCGCAGGGAGGCGTAGAAGTCGGCGCCGCGGGTCTGGTGCACCCGCCGGCGGATGCCGGCAGTGTCCACGAACCGCCAGACCTTGCCTCCGAGCTCGACGAGCTCGTCGACGGGGTCCCGGGTGGTGCCGGCGACGGCGTCGACGACGACCCGCTCGCTGCCGGCGAGCCGGTTGAGCAACGAGGACTTGCCCACGTTGGGCCGGCCCAGGAGGGCCACCCGTCGGGGACCGCCCCGGGCGTAGGCACCGGCGACGGACGTCTTCTCCGGCAGGACGTCGAGCAACGCGTCGAGCACGTCGCCCGAGCCTCGCCCGTGCAGGGCCGAGACCGGCCACGGCTGCCCCAGGCCCAGGGACCACAGGGCGGCGGCGTCCGCCTCCTGCCGCTGGTCGTCCACCTTGTTGGCGACGAGGACCACCGGCTTGCCCGACCGCCGCAGCAGCCGGACGACCTGCTCGTCGGTGTCGGTGGCTCCCACGGTGGCGTCCACGACGAACAGCACAGCGTCGGCCAGCTCTACGGCGACCTCGGCCTGCTCGGCCACCCGCAGGTGGATCCCGCTCGCGTCGACCTCCCAGCCGCCGGTGTCGACGACGGTGAACCGGCGGCCGGACCACTCGGCGTCGTAGGCGACCCGGTCCCGGGTCACGCCAGGGACGTCCTCGACGACCGCCTCGCGCCGGCCCAGGATCCGGTTGACCAGGCTCGACTTGCCGACGTTGGGCCGACCGACGACCGCCACGACGGGGCGCACGGCCTCCTCGTCGTCCTCCTCGGAGGGGCCCTCCGAGTCCACGAGCGAGAGGTCCTCCTCGGAGAGCTCGAAGTCCTCCAGGCCGGCGCGCAGGGCCTCGGCCATCCGGTCGGAGCCGTCGTCCTCCAGGTCGTCGGCCACCTCGGCGGCCCCGGGGTCACGCCCCCCGGTCCACTCGACCTCGACCTCGTCCTCCCCGGCCCCGTGCCCGGCCGGCCCGGGGACGCTCATGCCCCGCCGCCGGCGGACAGGGCCTCGCTGCGCAGGCGGACCTGGCGCTTGATGCGGCCGAGCATCCCCACCATGCCGCGCATGCGCAGCGGGGAGACGGCCTCGGCCAGACCGAAGCGGTAGGGCGCGTCGTCGGGCACCGCCAGCACCTCCGCGGCGGGCAGACCGTCCAGCCCCTCGTGCAGGATCCCCGCGAACCCGCGGGTGGTCGGCGCCTCGGCGGGCGCGTCGAAGAACAGCGACACGGTGCGGGCCTCGTCGTCGGCGACCTCGACCGCGAGGAAGAGCGGCGACTGGCACTCGTCGACGCGCTCCATCTGGTCCAGCCGGCCGGCGTACCGCTCGGGCAGGTCGGGCAGCTCGTGGCTCAGCTCGAGGAGCAGCTGGAGGCGCTCCCGCTCGGTCACGGCGTGGAAGTCCTCGGCCAGGTCGGTCATCGCGGCCGGGAGGTCGGCGCGCACGTCGTCGGCGGTGCCCATCTCAGCGCTCCACCGGCACGCCCACGGCGTTGCCCCACTCGGTCCAGCTGCCGTCGTAGTTGCGGACCTTCTCGAAGCCCAGCAGGTGGGTCAGCACGAACCAGGTGTGGCTCGAGCGCTCGCCGATCCGGCAGTAGGCGACGGTCTCCTCGGCGGGGTCCAGGCCCTGCTCGGCGAGGTAGATCGCCTCCAGCTCCTCGCGGGCCTTGAAGGTGCCGTCCTCGTTCGCGGCCCTGGCCCAGGGGACCGACCGGGCGCCGGGGATGTGCCCGCCGCGCATGGCCCCCTCCTGCGGGTAGTCGGGCATGTGCAGCAGCTCGCCGGAGTACTCCCCCGGGCTGCGCACGTCGACGAGCGGGCCGCCCAGGTGGGCGAGCACGTCCTCCCGGAAGGCCCGCACCTGGGAGTCGTCGCGCTCCACGACCGGGTAGTCGACCGGCTCCACCTGGGGCACCTCGGTGGTCAGCTCACGCCCCTCGGCGATCCAGGCCGCCCGCCCGCCGTCGAGCAGACGCACGTCCTCGTGGCCGAAGAGGGTCATCACCCACAGGGCGTAGGCGGCCCACCAGTTGGACTTGTCGCCGTAGATCACCACGGTGGTCCCGCGGTCGATGCCCCGCTCGCCCATGACCTGGGCGAAGCGCTCGCCGTCGACGTAGTCGCGGGTCAGCGGGTCGTTGAGGTCGGTGTGCCAGTCGAGCTTCAGGGCGCCGGGCACGTGGCCGGTGTCGTAGAGCAGCACGTCCTCGTCGGACTCGAGGACGACCAGCCCGTCGTCACCGAGGTGCTCGGCGAGCCAGGCGGTCGTCACGAGCCGCTCGGGGTGGGCGTAGGCGGACAGCTTCTCGCTGGGGTCGGGGGGAAGGCTCATGTCGGTCTCTCCTCGGGGGTTCAGGGGGTATGGGGTGTGCCGGCCGCGGCGTCCGGGCGGACCTCGCCACGCGCCAGCGCCAGCAGGGCGGCCACGACCTCCTCGAAGGTCAGGGCCGAGGTGTCGACGGTCACGACGCCGTCGGTGGCCTCCAGGAAGGTGGACACCGTGGAGTCCTCCCGGTCGCGCCGGAGCACCAGGTCACGGGTGGCGGCCAGGGTGACGGCGTCGGCGGCGCCGTGGCGCTCGGTGGCGCGCCGGGCCAGGCGGGCCTCCTCGGAGGCGGTCAGGAGCACGCGCAGCTCGGCGTCCGGGGCCACCACCGTGGTGAGGTCGCGGCCCTCGGCGACCACGCCGCCCGTCGTGCCGCGCTGCTCCTCGATGATCAGCCGCTGCCGGCGGCGCAGCTCGGCCCGCACGTCGAGGTTGGTGGCCACCGCGGAGACCTGCCCGGTGATGCGGTCCTCGCGGATCGCGTCGGTGACGTCGACGTCCCCCACGCGCACGTGCGGGGCGTCCGGGTCGGTGGAGATGGTCAAGGGCAGGTCGGCCGCCGCCTGGGCCACCGCGGCCTCGTCGGACAGGTCCACCCCCTGGTCCAGGCACCACCAGGCCAGGGCCCGGTACATGGCGCCGGTGTCCAGGTAGCCCAGCCCGAGCTCCCGGGCCACGGCGCGGGACACCGAGGACTTGCCGGACCCGCTGGGTCCGTCGACGGCGATCGTCATGGGGGTCTGGGGCACCCGTCCAGCCTAACGGCTGCCGGGGTGTCCTCCCCCGGTCGTCGGCGACGGCGGGGGAGACTGGGGCGGTGACGGTGCTGCTCAGCGTGCTCGGCTGGTCCCTCGTCGTCCTCGTCGTGTGGGACGCCTTCGTGACGATCCTGCGGATCGACGGTCCCGGACCCCTGACCCACGCGTGGTCCCAGCCGACGTGGCGGGCCCTGCTGGCGGTCCACCGGCGTCGCCGGATCCACTCGCTCCTCGCGGTGGCGGGACCGGCGATCACGATCTTGACCATCGTGCTGTGGTTCTTAGGCCTGGTTTTGGGCACCTGGCTGGTGCTGCGGGCGGCGCCGGGGTCGGTGGTGCTGGCCACGGGACGGGTGCCCGCCGGGCCCCTCGACCTGGCCTACTACGTCCCCGTGGCGCTGACCGGGCTCGGCTACGGCGACTACGTGCCGGCCGGTCCCCCGTGGACGTTCGTCACCGGTGCACTGACCTTCGTGGCCACGACGCTGCTCACCCTGGCCGTCTCCTACCTCGTCTCGGTCATCTCGGCGGCGCTGAAGCGCCGCACGACCGCGTCCTCGGTCTTCGCCCTGGGGCAGGACCCCGAGACCGTCGCCCGTCATCTGGGCGAGGACCTGGGCAGCTGGGCGGGGCCCTACCTGGCCGGGCTGGCCGGGGACGTCTCGGAGGTCGCCGCACAGCAGCGGGCCTTCCCGGTGCTGCGCTACTTCCACAGCGCGGACCCGCGGCGCTCCCCCGCCCTGGCCACGCTCCTGCTGGCCGACGCCGTGCACCTGCTGCGCAGCCGCCCCGACCACGGTCTGCCCGCAGGGCTGGCGGCCGTGGTGGACTCCGCGGTGGGCGACCTCGTCGACGTCAAGGCGGTCGGCGCGGCCGACCTCGACGAGGAGCACGAGGAACGGGCCATGATCGGGGCGGCCCGCCGGCTGCGCATCCCGACGAGCGAAGGATCCCCGTTCCGGACGCGGTGGCGGGAGCATGCGCAGGTGCGGCAGGACCTGGCCCGCGCGGTCGCCGACGACGGCTGGGACGTCTCGCGGGTCGGACCTCAGAGCCCGGCGGCCCGGTAGAGCTGGGCGACCTCCTCGGCGGACAGCGCCCGGTAGCGGCCGGGACGCAGCTCGGCGAGCCGGACCGGTCCGACCTGCACCCGGGAGAGCATCTCCACCGGGTAGCCGACGGTCTCCATCATCCGGCGGACGATGTGCTTGCGGCCCTCGTGCAGCACGATCTCCACGATCGAGTGACCGGGCACGTTGTCGACCAGACGGAAGGAGTCCGCCCGGGCGACGCCGTCGTCGAGCTCGACCCCCTCGCGCAGCCGGCGGCCGACGTCCTTGGCCACCAGCCCGTGCACCTGGGCCACGTAGGTCTTGGGGACGCCGTAGGCGGGGTGCTGCAGGCGGTGCGCGAGGTCGCCGTCGTTGGTCAGCAGGAGCAGCCCCTCGGTGTCGACGTCGAGGCGGCCGACGTGGAACAGCCGGGTGGACAGCTGGCCGACGTAGTCGGCCAGGCAGGGTCGCCCCTCCTCGTCGTGCATCGTGGACACCACGCCGGCCGGCTTGTTGAACGCCAGGTAGACCTTGTCGGTGTCGAGGACGACGCGGTCGCCGTCGACGTGCACCACCTGGGTGGCCGGGGAGACCCGCACGCCCAGCTCGGTGACGACCTGCCCGTCGACCGCGACCCTGCCCTGCTCGATGAGCTTCTCGCACGCCCGGCGGCTGCCGAACCCGGCCGCGGCCAGCAGCTTCTGCAGCCGGAGGCCGTCCGGGTCGTGCACGTCGAGGTCCGGCGTGGCGGCCCGCTGGGGCTGGGGCCGTCGGCCCCGTGGGGGCCGGGACCCGCCCGCCTGCCGGGGGCCGGCGTTGCCGCCGCCACCGCGTCGGGGACCGCCGGGTCCGCCACGGCCACCCTGGCGGCCGCCGCCGCGGCCCCTTCTGTCGTCGTTCATGCCAGTCCTTCCGCCGCCAGCTCCTCGAGCACCTCTGCCGAGGGCAGGTAGGGCGCGAGGGCCGGCAGGTCGTCGAGGGAGTCCAGTCCCATCTTCTGCAGGAAAAGGTCGGTCGTGCCGTAGAGCACCGCACCCGCGGTGGGGTCCTGCCCCACCTCGGTCACCATGCCCCTGGCGAGCAGGGTACGCACCACGCCGTCGACGTTCACGCCGCGGATCGCGCCGATGCGGGCCCGGCTGATCGGTTGCCGGTAGGCGACCACGGCCAGGGTCTCCAGCGCGGCCTGGGTGAGCCGGGCCTGCTGGCCCCCGAGCAGGAAGCCCTCGACGACCGGGGCGAGGTCGGCCCGCGTGTAGAGCCGCCACCCTCCCCCGAGGCGGCGCAGGACGAACCCGCGCTCCTGCACCGCATACTCCTGGGCGAGCGTGTCGAGGAGGCCGCCGACCTCCTCGACCGTGCTCCGCAGGGCGGTGGCCAGCGCCTCCTCGGTCACTGGCTCGTCCAGCACCATGAGGACGGCCTCGAGGGCGGCCCGGGCACCGCCGGGCACGGTCGCCACGTCGAGGGCAGGCTCCTCCGGGTCGTCGGCCCGGTCCGGCACGGCCTCCTCGCTCACGTCGCCTCCTCGGGGTCGTCGTCCTCGTCGAACTCGTCGCTCACCTGGACGGTACCCGCGTCGGGACCGGTCCAGCGCACGACGATCTCGCCGAGGGCCTCCTCCTGGTGCAGGGCGACGACGGTGTCGCGGAAGAGCTCCAGCAGCGCGAGGAAGCGGGCGACGACCACGAGGGTGGAGTCGGCGTCGGCGACGAGCTCGCGGAAGCTGGCCTGCCCGTGCTCGCGGAGGCGGGCCACGACGATCGAAGCCTGCTCGCGGACGGAGACCTGCGGCGCGTGCAGGTGGCCCACCCCCACCGCGGGCGGTGGCCGGGGGATCATCGCCCGTGCGGCGATCATCGCCAGCTGCTCGGGGCCGACGGAGAGGACGACCTCGGGCAGCAGGGTGGCGAAGCGGTCCTCGAGGCCGACGTCGCGGGGGTAGATGCGTCCCGCGCCGGCCATCCGCAGCCGCAGCTCGTCGGCCACCTGCTTGAAGGCGCGGTACTGCAGCAGCCGGGCGAAGAGCAGGTCCCGGGCCTCGATCAGCGCCAGGTCCTCCTCGTCGTCCTCGCGGGCCCCGGGCAGCAGCCGGGCGGCCTTGAGGTCCAGGAGCGTCGCGGCGATGACGACGAACTCGCTGGCCTGGGACAGGTCCCAGTCCTCCTGGGCCTCCCGGGCCGCGCGCAGGTGCGCCACGAACTCGTCGGTCACCGACGCCAGGGCGATCTCGGTGACGTCGAGCCGATGCTTGGCGATCAGGCCCAGGAGCAGCTCGAACGGCCCGGAGAAGACGTCGAGGTGCACCTCGAAGCTGCCCCGTGAGCCGGTGAGCACGCCGCCGGGGGTGGCCTCGGGCGGTGCCGCGGGCGCCCGCTCCACGGCCATCGGGCTCAGGGGGCGCCGCCGCGGGCCACGAGCTCGCGCGCCAGCTGCCGGTAGGCCTCGGCACCGGAGTGGGTGCTGGCGTAGGAGGTGATCGGCTCGGCGGCCAGGGTGGCGTCGGGGAACTTGACGGTGCGGCTGATCACGGTGTGGAAGACGGTGTCCTGGAAGTGGTCGACGACGCTGCGGACCACCTCGCGCGAGTGCAGCGTGCGCCCGTCGTACATGGTCGCCAGGATGCCGTCGACCTGCAGGCGCGGGTTGAGCCGGTCGGTGATCTTCTCGATCGTCTCGATGAGCAGGGCCACGCCGCGCATGGCGAAGAACTCGCACTCCAGCGGGATGATCACGCCGTGCGCCGCCGTGAGGGCGTTCACGGTCAGCAGGCCCAGCGAGGGCTGGCAGTCGATGAGGATGACGTCGTAGTCGTCGACCACGGGCCGCAGCACCCGGGCCAGGATCTGCTCGCGGGCCACCTCGCCGACCAGCTGGACCTCGGCGGCCGACAGGTCGATGTTGGCGGGCAGCAGGTCGACGTCCTGGACGGTGGTGGGCTGGATGACCTCGCGCACGTCGTGCCCCCGCTCGACGAGCAGGTTGTAGACGGTCACGTCCAGGTCGTGGGTGCGCACCCCGAGGCCGACCGACAGCGCTCCCTGGGGGTCGAAGTCGACCATGAGCACCCGCCGGCCGTACTCGGCGAGCGCCGCCCCCAGGTTGATCGTCGTGGTCGTCTTGCCGACGCCGCCCTTCTGGTTGCACATGGCGATGATGCGGGCCGGGCCGTGCCCGGCCAGCGGCGGCGGCACGGGGAAGTCGGGCAGCGGGCGACCGGTGGGGCCGTCCTGTCCCACGCCGGTCGTCTCGGTCCCGGGCAGGCGGTCGTAGGTGGCGTGTGCCTCGCGGTTCACGTGTGTGGTCTCCAGCCTCGCTCGCGTCGGGTCGGCTCGCGCCGATCATCCCCGACCCTAACGGAGCCGGCGACCCGGGGCGGCGGTCGGTGAACCTCGACCTGAGGTCGAGAGTTACCCTTCCTGCCGTGCGGCGGAGCGTGCCCGGGGGTGGGCCTGCGCGTAGACCTCCCGCAGCCGCTGGGTGGAGACGTGCGTGTAGATCTGGGTGGTGGTCACCGACGCGTGCCCGAGGAGCTCCTGGACCACCCGGACGTCGGCCCCCCCGTCGAGCAGGTGGGTGGCGAAGGAGTGCCGCAGGGTGTGGGGGCTCACCGTGGATGCCAGGCCCGACCGTTCGGCGGCGGTCTTGATCGCGGTCCAGGCGGACTGGCGCGACAGCCGGCCGCCCCGCGCGTTGACGAACACCGCGGGGGTGCCCCGCCCCGTCCGCACCAGCTCGGGGCGGCCCCGGACGAGCCAGGCGTCCAGCGACGCCCGGGCGTAGCGGCCCATGGGGACGATCCGTTCCTTGCGGCCCTTGCCGAAGAGCCGCACGACGCCACCGGTGCCGTCCTCGGCCCGGCCCAGCTCGAGGTCGTCCAGGTCGAGGGCGACCGCCTCCCCGACCCGGGCCCCGCAGCCGTAGAGGACCTCGAGCAGGGCACGGTCGCGCAGCGCCGCCGGGGTGTCCCCGACGGAGGCGGCCTGCAGCAGCCGGTGGACCTCGTCCACCGACAGCGCCGACGGCAGCCGGCGCGGCGGGGTCGGGGGCGAGACCTCCCGGGCCGGGTCGTCCGGGGTCTCCCCCTCCAGCGCCAGGAAGGTGTGCAGCCCACGGACGGCGACGACGGCGCGGGCGGCCGAGGTCGCCGCCAGCGGCGGGTGGTCGGCGTCGCCGGTCCGCAGGTGGGCCAGGAACTCGCTGACGTGCCCCTCGCGCACCTGCTCGGCCGAGGTGATCCCTCGTGCGGCGAGGAAGTCGAGGTAGCGGCCCACGTCCCGCCGGTAGGCCCGCAGGGTGTGCTCCGAGCGACCCCGCTCGACCCGCAGGTGGTCCAGCCAGCCGTCGGCCGCCAGGCGCAGGCCCGTCCGGCTCACGTCTGGTCCCCGGAGCCGGGCCGGCGGCGCGTCCGCTTGAGGCGGGCGCGCTGCTCCTTGCCCCGTAGCCGTCGCTCCACCGAGGCCCGGGTCGGCCGCGTCGGCCGCCGCCGCCGGGCCGGCGGCGCGGTGGCCTCCCGCAGCACCTGGGCGAGCCGGCGGCGGGCGGCGCGCCGGTTGTCCAGCTGCCGCCGGTGCTCGGCGGCGACGACCGTCAGCACCCCGTCGACGAGGCGGGGCCCCAGCCGGTCCATGGCCCGGGCGCGCAGGTCGGGGGGAAGGCTGGTCGTGCCGGCCACGTCGAGGCTCAGCTCCACCCGGGAGTCGGCGGTGTTGACCCCCTGCCCGCCCGGCCCGGAGGAGCGGGAGAACCGTTCGAGGAGCTCGGCGGCCGGCACGACGACCCGGGCGGAGACGACCAGGTCCTCGGTCACGTCCGGGCGGGGGCTCATCCGGTCACTGTGCCACGCCGGTCCGTCGGTGCGGCCCGTCGGCCGCGGGCGGGGCGACACTGGGCGCATGCGCCTCTACGCCGACGCCCCCGCCCGCCGCGCGCGGCAGGTGGCCGCCGACCTCTTCGTGCTGGGCTGGGCGGTCGCCTGGATCCTGCTCGGCCGCTGGGTCTTCGACCTCGTCCTGACCCTGGCCCGGCCGGCCGTCCCCCTGCGCAGCGCCGGGACCGGGCTGAGCGAGCGGATGGAGGACATCGCCGGGCGGATCGGGCAGGTCCCCCTGGTCGGCGACCAGCTGGACGCGCCGTTCGTCGGAGCCGCGGCCGTCGGGGAGGACCTGGTCAGCGCCGGGGACCAGCTCGAGACCTCGGTCCGCACCGTCGCGTGGGTGGTCTCGCTGCTCACCGCCGGCACCCCCGTGCTGCTCGTGCTCCTGGCCTGGGCGCTCCTGCGGCTGTCCTGGGTGCGACGGGCGGCGTCCCTGGGGCACGAGGTCTCCGACCCGCAGTCCCAGCAGCTGCTCGCCCTGCGCGCCCTGGTCCGGCAGCACCCGCGACGGCTGCAGCAGGTGCATCCCGACCCGGTCGCGGCCTTCCGGTCCGGCGACCCCGAGCTGCTGCGCCGGCTGGCCGACCTCGAGCTGGCCCAGGTGGGCCTGCGCACCCGTCGCTGACGTCGCCCGGCGGCAGGGGTCAGCCGTGCCGCCGGCGCAGGACGTCCTCGACGTCCGCGAGGGACAGGTCGCGCGCGCGGAGCAGCACGATCAGGTGGTAGAGCAGGTCGGCGGACTCCCCGAGGAGCGCCTCGTCGTCCTGCACGACCCCGGCCAGGGCGGTCTCCACGCCCTCCTCCCCCACCTTCTGGGCGATCCGGCGAACGCCGTCGGTGAACAGCCGGGTCGTGTAGGACCCCTCCGGCAGGGCGGCGCGCCGGTCGGCCACGACCGCGTCGAGCACCGTCAGGAAGGTCCCGGTCCCGTGAGCGGACCCTGCGTCAACGGGACCCTCCGCCGCGGCCCGCGGCCCGCGGGCGGCGTCGAAGCAGGTGGTATCCCCGGTGTGGCAGGTGGGACCGGCCGGCAGCGCGTGGATCAGCAGCGTGTCCCGGTCGCAGTCCACGTCGACCGACACCACCCGCAGGGTGTTGCCGCTGGTCTCGCCCTTGGTCCACAGGCCGCCCCGGCTGCGGCTCCGGAAGGTCGCCAGGCCGGTGCGCAGCGTCGTCCCCAGCGCGTCCGCGTCGAGGAACCCGACCATGAGCACCTCGGCCGTGCGCGCGTCCTGGACCACGCCGGGCACGAGCCCGCCGGCCTTGGCGAAGTCGACGTCCGCCACCTGCAGGTCTCCCCCGAGCGCGAGGGGGTATGCGGTCTCCTCCGTGCTCATGCCGCCTCCTCCGGGGGGCGCACCTCGACCCCGGCGGCCGCCAGGGTGCGCTTGAGCTGCGGGATGGGCAGCGAGCCGTCGTGGAAGACGGTGGCGGCCAGCGCCCCGTCGACGTCGGCCTCGCGGAACACCTCGACGAAGTGCTCGGCCGCACCCGCCCCGCCGCTGGCGACGAGGGGGACGTCGCAGACGGCGCGCACGGCGGCCAGCTGCTCCACGTCATACCCCGACCGCACCCCGTCCGAGCCCATGCAGTTGAGCACGACCTCGCCGGCCCCGAGCTCCTGCACCCGGCGCACCCAGTCGAGGGTCCCGACGGGCAGGGCGCGGGTGGCCTCGGGGTCCCCGGTGAACTGGCGGATCCGCCAGGTGTCGTCCTCGTCCCGCAGGCTGTCCACCCCGACGACGACGCACTGCACCCCGAAGGCGGCGGCCAGCTCGGAGACCAGCTCGGGCCGCTGGGTCGCGGGGGTGTTGACCGAGATCTTGTCGGCCCCGGCGTGCAGCACCGCCCTGGCCGTGTCCACCGAGCTGATGCCGCCCGCGACGCAGAACGGGATGTCGATCGCGCGGGCCACCCGGCGGACCCACTCGACGTCGACCGGTCGGCCCTGAGGGCTGGCGGTGATGTCGTAGAAGACCAGCTCGTCGGCGCCCTCCGCTGCGTAGCGGGTGGCCAGTTGCACGATGTCGCCCATGTCGCGGTGGTCGCGGAACCGGGTGCCCTTGACGACGCGTCCGTCCCGCACGTCCAGGCAGGGGATGACCCGGCGGGCCAGGGTGGTGCTCACAGTCCCTCCTCGGAGATGGCCTCGCCCACCGTGAGGCGGCCCTCCAGCAGGGCCTTGCCCAGGATGATCCCGGCGGTGCCGGTGCGGCGGGCGGCCCGGACGTCGTCGACGTTGCGGGCGCCGCCCGAGGCCTGGACCTGCAGCCCGGGGGTGGAGCGGGTGAGCATGGTGTAGAGGTGGAAGTTGGGCCCGGAGAGGGTCCCGTCGCGGCCGATGTCGGTGCACAGCACGTGCCGCAGGCCGGTCCCGTCGTACTGGTGCAGGCAGGTGATGAGGTCCTGCTCCCCCACGGACGTCCAGCCGGCCACGGGCAGCACCCACCGGCCGTCGTCGGAGGTGCGGGTGTCGAGGGCGACGGTGAGCTGCTCGGGGCCGAAGCGGTCGAGCCAGCCGGAGACCGTCTGCGGCTCGCGCACCGCCAGCGACCCGACCACGACCCGGGTGGCGCCGGCGTCCAGGAGTCGCTGCACGTCGTCGGCGCTGCGCACCCCTCCGCCGGTCTGGACCATCAGGCCGGTGGTGTCCACGATGCGGGTGAGGGTCTGCTCCAGGGTGTAGCCGCCGGCGCGGGCGGCGTCGAGGTCGACCAGGTGCAGCCAGCGCGCCCCGCCGCGGGCGTAGTTCTCCGCCACCGCGACCGGGTCGTCGGTGTAGCGGGTCTCCTGGTCGTAGTCGCCGCGCAGGAGCCGGACCACGGCACCGCCGCGGACGTCGATGGCCGGGTAGACGGTGAACGGGCGGGCGGTGGTCACAGCTGTCTCACTCCGGACGTCGTCGGTGGGGCCGGTCGTCATCGGTCGACCTCCAGCAGGAAGTTTCGCAGAAGGAGGGCCCCGACCCGACCTGAACGTTCCGGGTGGAACTGCGCGCCCCAGCGCAGCCCGGAGCGCACGACCGCCGAGAAGGTGGTGCCGTGCGTGGTCGAGGCCAGGGTGGCGGGGCCGACGGGGGCGGCGTAGGAGTGCACGAAGTAGGCGCGCTCCCCGGGGGTGATGCCGGTCAGCAGCGGGTCCTCGACGAGGTCGTCCAGCCGGTTCCAGCCCATGTGCGGCACCCGCACGCCGGGCGCCGGGGGGATCGGCACGACCTCGCCGGGGACCAGGCCCAGGGTGGGCGTGCCCCCGTCCTCGGCCGAGCGGTCGAAGAGCAGCTGCATCCCCAGGCAGACGCCGAGCAGGGGGGCCTGCACCTGACGCAGCAGGTCCTCCAGCCCGGCCGCCCGCAACCGGGCCATGCCGGCCCCGGCGGCGCCCACGCCGGGCAGGACCACCCGGTCGGCGGCGAGGATCTCGGCGGGGTCGTCGGTGAGCCGGGTCGAGGCGCCCAGCCGTTCCAGGGCGTAGCTCACCGAGCCGATGTTGGTGCCGCCCCCGTCGACGAGGGCGACCCGTGGGGCGGTGCTCACAGGACGCCCTTGGTGGAGGGCAGCTCGGTGCCGTCGCCCTGACGGGCCAGCGCCATCCGCAGGGCCCGCGCGACGGCCTTGAACCCCACCTCGACCTGGTGGTGGGCGTTGTCCCCCAGGACGCTCAGGTGCAGCGTGCACCGCATCGCGTCGGCGAACGAGCGCCAGAAGTGCTCGACCATCTCGGTGGGGAAGCCGCCGACGTGGGACCGCGTGAAGCTGCCCTCGTAGCGGAAGTAGGGCCGCCCGGACAGGTCGATCGAGGCGCTGGCCCGGGCCTCGTCCATCGGCAGGGTGAAGCCGTAGCGGGCGATCCCACGCTTGTCCCCCAGGGCGGTGCGGACCGCCTCGCCGACGGCCAGGGCGACGTCCTCGATCGTGTGGTGGTCGTCGATGTGCAGGTCGCCGTCGCAGCGGACCGTCATGCTGAAGCCGCCGTGCTTGGCCAGCTGGTCGAGCATGTGGTCGAGGAACCCGAGCCCGGTGCTGGCGTCGGCCCCGCCGGGGCGGTCCAGGTCCACGTCGACGCTGATCCGGGTCTCGGCGGTGTTCCGGTCCACGTGCGCGGTCCGCGGCCGGTCGGCGAGCGCGTGGGCGATCTGCTCCCAGCTGGTGGTCGCGGTGCCCTCCGGCGTCGCGGCGGAGGGCAGCAGGTAGGTGGCGATGCCCAGGTTGTCGCCGAACTGCCGGTCGGTCTCCCGGTCGCCCACCATGACGCTGCGCTCCCAGTCCACCCCCTTGTCCTTGAGGAGGTGCACGACCATGCCGATGCCCGGCTTGCGGGTCCACGGGGCGTCCGGCCCGGCCGGGTGCGGGTCGAGGAGCACCTCGCGGAACCGGATCCCCTGGCTGGTGAGGATCTGCAGGAGCAGCTCGTGCGGGCCGTCGAAGGACTCCTGCGGGAAGGCGTCGGTGCCCAGCCCGTCCTGGTTGCTCACCATGACCAGGTCGTAGCCGGCGGCCTGGATGCGCAGCAGCGCGGGGATCACGCCCTCGACCAGGCGCAGTTTGGCCAGGTCGTCGACCTGGAAGTCGTCCGGCTCGGCGATGATCGTCCCGTCGCGGTCGACGAGGCAGAGGGGACGGGCGGTGCTCATGCGAGGTTCTCCCTGAGGGCGGTGTCGAGGGCGGTCATCTCGTCGGCGGTGCCGACGGTGATCCGCAGGGCGTCGTGCAGGCCGGGCTGGTGCCGCAGGTCGCGGACCACGATCCCGGCCGAGGCGAGGGTATGCAGCAGCGCGTCCGGGTCGTCGGACCGGACGAGGAGGAAGTTGGCGTCGCTGGCGTAGACCGCCCGCACGCCGGGGACGTCCCGGAGCCGGCGTCCGGCGGTGTCGCGCAGCCGGAGGGTCTGCTGCACCCGGCGGCGGGTGGCGGCCAGGGCCTCGGGCCCCAGCGCGGAGAGCCCCATCGCGGCGACCGGCGCCGGCACCGGGTAGGGCGCCTGCACCCGTCGCAGCACGGCGGCGAGGTCGGGGTGCGCCAGCCCGATGCCGATCCGGGCCCCGGCCAGGCCGTGCGCCTTGGACAGGGTGCGCAGGACGACGACGTTCGGCCGTTCCTCGAGCAGGGCGATGGCGGAGCGCTGCTCGGCGTACTCCCCGTAGGCCTCGTCGACGACCACGACGGCCTCCTCGGCCAGCTCCTCGGCCAGCGCGGCCAGCTCCCGCAGCGGCACCACGGTGCCGGTCGGGTTGCCGGGGGAGGCGACGAAGACGACCCGGGAGCCGGTGAGCCGGGCGGTCCGGGCCAGTCCGTCGGTGTCCACCCGCCAGGTCAGGTCGTCGTCGGTCTGCGGCACCTCGTGGACGGGCACGCCGTGGAGGCGGGCGGAGACGGCATACATCCCGAAGGTGGGCGGGGCCACGACGATCCCGTCGCCGCCGGGGCGGCACAGCGTCCGCACGAGCAGCTCGATGACCTCGTCGCTGCCGCGACCCACGACCACCCGGTCCGGCGTCGTGGCCCACAGGTCGGCGAACGCCTCGACCAGCGCGGGGGGCTGGGGCTCGGGATAGCGCCGGCACTCCCCGTCCGGGTCTGCGGTGCTGGGCTCCCCGGACTCGTTGGCGTTCAACCAGATCGACGCCGGAACCCCGGGGGCGCTCGTCCGCGCGGACGAGTAGCCGGTGAAGTCGCGCAGGTCCTCCCGGACCAGGTGGGCCGGGAACGGGGCCGTGCGGGAGGGGGCGGCGGTCACGGCGCCACCGCCGCGGCGTCGATCCGGGCCAGCCGCCGGGTGACCGCCCGCTGGTGGGCGTGCAGCTGCTCCGCGCCGGAGAGCGTCACCGCGCAGGGCCCGACGGCCGCCAGGCCGGCGGGCGTGGCCTGCTGGACGGTCATGGCGACCTGGAAGGAGGCGACGTTCACCCCGCCGGTGAACCGGGCGGCGCCGGCCGTGGGCAGGACGTGGTTGGTTCCGGAGCAATAGTCCCCCAACGTCTCCGGGGTGTGGTCGCCGAGGAAGACCGACCCGGCCCGGTCGACGCGGTCCACCCAGGACGCGGCGTCCCGCAGCGCGAGGATGAGGTGCTCGGGGGCGTAGTCGTTCGACACCTCGAAGGCGGTGTCCAGGTCGGGCGTCACGATGAGCCGGCTCGCGGCGAGCGCCTTGCGGGCGATGTCGGCGCGGGGCAGCGTCTCGACCTGCCGCTCGACCTCCTCGGCCACGCGCTCGGCCAGGCCCCGGTCGTCGGTCAGCAGCACGACCTGGCTGTCGGGGCCGTGCTCGGCCTGGCTGAGCAGGTCGGCCGCGACGAACTCGGCGTCCGCGCCCGCGTCGGCGACGACCAGGACCTCCGAGGGGCCGGCCGGCATGTCGATGCCGGGCCCGCCCTCGGCGGTGCTCACCTGCCGCTTGGCCTCGGTGACCCAGGCGTTGCCCGGCCCGAAGATCTTGTCCACCCGCGGCACGGAGGCCGTCCCGTAGGCCATCGCGGCCACCGCCTGAGCACCGCCGACGAGGAAGATGCGGGTGATGCCGCACTCGGCCGCTGCGGCGAGCACGGCCGGGTCGGCGGTGCCGTCCGGCCGGGGCGGGGTGCACAGGACCACCTCGGGGCAGCCGGCGAGCTGCGCCGGGACGCCGAGCATGAGGGCGGTGGAGGGAAGCGGCGCGGAGCCGGCCGGGACGTAGAGCCCGACCCGGCGGACCGGCCGGACCACCCGGCGGCACTCCACCCCCGGGGCGGTCTCCACGGCATACCCCTGCTGCATGCCGGCCTCGTGGAAGACCCGGATGCGGCCGGCGGCCTCGGTGATCGCCTCCCGCAGCACCGGGTCGAGGCCTGCGACGGCGGCGTCCCGGTCGGCGACGGGCACCTCGAGGGTCTCGACCTCGGCACCGTCGAGGCGGGCGGTGAGCTCCCGCAGGGCGGTGTCCCCCTCGGTGCGCACCCGCCGGAGGATGTCGGCGACCCCGGCGGTGACCTCCGCGCCGGCCGCGGCGGTGCCGCGCCGCAGGGCCTCCTCGCGGGCGGTGTCGTCGAGCTCGGACCAGGTGAGCACGTTCATGCGAGCATCCCCTCCACGGGCAGGACCATGAGGTTGGCGGCGCCGGCACGCTTGAGGTCCTCGAGCTTGGCCCACGGCACCGGCCCGTGGACGAGCACCTGGACGGCGACCTCGTCGCGGCCCTCGACCTGGGTGACCGTCGGCTCGTGGCCGGCGGGCAGCAGGGGGCCCACCGCGTCGAGGTCCGACCGCGCCACCCGCAGCATGAGCAGGCGGGACTCCTTGAGCTGCACGGCGCCGTCGATCCGGCGCAGGAGCAGGTCGGCGATCTCCTGGCGGCCGTCGTCCAGGGTGCCGGACGGCCCGGCGATGACCGCCTCGGAGTGCAGGATCGTGGTGACCGGCCGCAGCTGGTTGGCGCGCAGGGTGCCGCCGCTGGAGACGAGGTCGCAGACCACGTCGGCCTGGCCCAGCCGCGGGGCGATCTCCACGGACCCGTTGAGCACGACCGGCTCGGCGTCCACGCCCTGCTCCTGCAGCCACCGTCCCAGGGTGCGGGGGTAGGAGGTGGCGATGCGCAGCCCCTCCAGCTGCTCGGGGCCGGTCCACTCCTGCTGCTCCTCGATCGCCACGTCTAGCCGGCAGGCCCCCCACCCCAGCTGGCGCCACTCGGTCAGGTCGGCGGGCCGGCCCTGCGCGGCGCGCTCCAGGCCGTGCTCGACGAGCACGTTGCGCCCCACGATGCCGAGGTCGCAGACGCCGTCGGCGATGAGGCCCGGGATGTCGTCGTCGCGCACGAGGAGCAGGTCGACCGGCAGCGACTCCCCGTAGCAGAACAGCTTGTCCCGGCTCTCGCGCCAGGTCAGCCCGCACGAGGCGAGCAGGTCGCGGGCCGGCTCGCCGAGCCGGCCGGACTTCTGGATGGCCACGCGCAGGCGTTCGCGCGGCTGGGCGGGCGGGGTCATGGGGACCTCTTCGTGGGAGCAGGGGTATGGCGTGGTGCGGCGGAGGGGGCGGGCTCAGGCCGTGGAGGTGGCCCGCGGATGCCCGTCCCCGGCGGCATGGTGCTCCAGCGCGGCCCGGTAGCCGCCGGCACCGGCCTCCAGGCAGCGGGCGATGCGGCCGACGGTGGTCACGCTCACGCCGGTCGCCTCGTGGGCCTGCCGGTAGGACAGCCCCTCGGCCAGCAGCGGCACCACCGCCCAGCGGTCGGCCAGCGCCTCGATCTCGGCCGGGGTGCACAGGTCCTCCAGGAAGGCGTCGACCTGCTCGGGGTCCTGCAGCGCGGCGAGCACGTGGGCGAGGTCGGCACGGGTGCGCGAGGCGCGGGTGCTGTCCCCGTGGCGCTGCTTCACCGGTGCTCCTGCCGTCGTCGTTCCGTGGTCCCGCCTGTCACAGCGTGCTAGTACGTTAACACGCTGAATGCGCCCCGCCGAAACCTGTCCCGTGTCGGTGCACGGGGCGCGCCTACACTTCCGGTCGTGTCCCCGCGCACCGGCCTGGCCGCCCTGCTGCCCCTGCTCGTCCTGGTCGCGACGGGCTGCGGCGACGGGTCGTCCCGGCAGGAGGGGCCGGACCCGGCACCCGACCCCGGGGCCACCGTCGCCGCCCTCGACTGCGCCGAGCCGCCCGCCCCGGCGGCGGAGGTCGCGGCGTTCGGCCAGGACGACCTGCCCGACCCGTGGAGCGGCGCGGACCAGGTCGACGCCACGATCCGGACCACCTGCGGCGACGTCGTGGTGGAGCTGGCCGCCGCGCAGGCGCCGCAGACCGTCGCCTCGTTCACCTTCCTGGCCGAGCAGGGCTGGTGGGAGGACAGCCCCTGCCACCGGCTGACCACCTCGGGCATCTTCGTCCTGCAGTGCGGCGACCCCACCGGCACCGGACGGGGCAACCCGGGCTACGGCTACGGCATCGAGAACGCCCCCGCCGACGGGACCTACCCCGCGGGCACGCTGGCCATGGCCCGGACGCAGGACCCGCAGAGCAACGGCGGCCAGTTCTTCGTCGTCTGGGAGGACTCGCAGCTGCCCACCCAGGGAGGCGGCTACAGCATCTTCGGACGGGTCACCGAGGGTCTGGACGTCGTGCGGGCGATCGCCGCCCAGGGGGTCGAGGGCGGAGCCGCCGACGGCGCCCCGGCGCAGCCGGTCAGCATCCTCGAGGTCGAGGTCGAGGTCGAGGTCGACGAGGGCCGCTGAGCCCGGGCCCGTCGGCTCAGACGAGCGGCTGGGCCAGCTCGACCCGCAGGGCGGAGACGACCTCGTCCCGCGCGACGGTGAACTGGTCCTGACGGCGCAGGTCCTTGAGGGTCACGGTGCCGTCGGCGACCTCCTGGGGGCCCAGGATCGCTACGAAGCGGATGCCGGCGCGGTCGGCATACCGCAGCTGCTTGCCGAGCTTGCCCCCGTCGAGGACCGCCTCGGTGTTGATCCCGCCGTGGCGCAGCTGCGAGGCGAGCGCGAGCTGGTCGTCGAGAAGGGCGGCGTCGACCTGCGGGACGAGCACCTGGACGGTGGACTCCCCCGCCGAGGCCTCCACCAGGCCGGCCTCGCGCAGCTGCCAGAACAGCCGGGACAGGCCGATGGAGATGCCCACGCCGGGCAGCCGGGAGCGGGTGTACTGCCCGGCCAGGTTGTCGTAGCGGCCGCCCGAGCAGATCGACCCGATCTGCGGGTGCTCGTCGAGGGTCGTCTCGTAGACGGTGCCGGTGTAGTAGTCCAGCCCCCGGGCGATGGAGAAGTTGAGCCGGTAGTCGCTCTCGGGCACCCCGAGGGCGCGGACGAGGGTGAGCACCTCGCGCAGCTCGGCCACCCCCTCGGCGAGCGCGCCGCTGCCGCCGGACGCGGCCTCGACCGCCGCCAGCCGAGCCAGGGCGTCCTCGTGCCCGTCGGAGCGCACCTGCACGAAGGCGAGGATCTGCTCGACCACGTCCGCGGGCAGGCCGAACCCCTCCCCCGTGAGGGTCGTCCGCAGGTGGTCCTCGCCCCGCTTGTCGAGCTTGTCGACCTCGCGCAGCACCGCCGCCTGCCGGTCCGGGTCGACGATGCCGAGGTCCTCGTAGAACCCGCGGAGCAGCTTGCGGTTGTTGATCTGGATGGTGAACGGGCCGATGGCCAGGTCGGTGAAGATCGTGTGGATGACCGCCGGGCACTCGGCGTCGTGGCGTACCGACAGCTCGTCCTTGCCGACGATGTCGACGTCGCACTGGTAGAACTCGCGGAACCGGCCGCGCTGGGGGCGCTCCCCCCGGTAGACCCGCTGCATCTGGTAGCGGCGGAAGGGGAAGGTCAGCTGGTGCTCGTGCTCGGCGACGTAGCGCGCCAGCGGCACCGTGAGGTCGAACCGCAGGGCGAGCTCGGGGTATGCCGCGTCCTCGGCAGCACCGTCGCGCACCTTCTCCAGGGCCCCGGTCGACTGGACGAAGTAGACCTGGCGCTCGGTCTCCCCGCCCGTCTTGGTCAGCAGCACGTCCGAGCGTTCGAACACCGGGGTCTCGATCGGCAGGAAGCCGAACCGTTCGTAGCCGGCCCGGATGGCCTCCAGCATCCGTTGGAAGGCGACCTGCTCGCCGGGGAGCAGCTCGAGGACTCCGGAGGGGGTGCGGGGCGTGATCACCGGGTGAGTGTATCGAGGCGTCGACCGATGCCCGGCACGTTCATGAGCTCCACAGCGAGTGGTAGGCGTTCACCGCAGGCTGCCCGCCGAGGTGGGCGTAGAGCACCGTGGAGTCCTTCGGGATCTCGCCACCCCGGACGAGGTCGATCAGCCCGGCGAGCGACTTGCCCTCGTAGACGGGGTCGGTGATCATCGCCTCCAGCTGCGCGCCGAGGGCGATCGCCTCCATCGTCGAGTCCACGGGTATGCCATACAGGTCACCGGCCCACCCCTCGAGCACCTGGATCTCGTCGTCGCGCAGGTCTCGTGCGAGCTCGATGAGCCCCGCCGTGTGGCGTGCGATGCGGGTGACCTGGTCGCGGGTCCGACGCCGAGATGCTTCTCCTGCTCGGCGACCTCGAAGGCCCAGTTCGCAAAGCCCAGGCCGCCGAGCGGGTGTTCCGAGGCACCGGCCGGGATGGGGTAGGGAGTGCCACCCGCCTCCTCGACCTCGTGCAGCGCCTGCTTCCACGAGTCGCGGATCCCGATGTCGAAGCCCGCGTCAGTGAGCCGTGAGTCCGCTCCCATCATGCGGGAGAGCAGGATGTTGCCCACCTTGTCGTTGACCGGATCGTCCCAGGGCACCCACCGCTCCTGCACGAGCCGGCACCGCATACCCAGGTGCGCGGCGACTGCCGCGACCTGCCGGGTGTGGTTTGACTGGTAGCCCCCGATGGACACGAGCGTGTCGGCGTCGGAGTTGAGGATGTCGGGGACGATGTATTCGAGCTTGCGCATCTTGTTGCCGCCGTAGGCCAGCCCGCTGCTGACGTCCTCCCTCTTGGCCCACATCTGTGCACCGCCGAGGTGCTTGGAGAGTCGGCGCAGGTGGTGCACGGGGCTAGGGCCAAAGGTGAGGGGGTACCGGGGGAACTCGGAGAGTTTCATGGTGCGTGCCTCGCTGGTCGGGTGCTCAGGGACGGTCAGCCGCAAGGTTCTGCAGGAACGGGTTGGTCGTGCGCTCCCGGGCCATGGTCGTGGCCGGCCCGTGCCCCGGCAGCACCAGGGTGGAGTCGGGCAGGGGCAGGACGCGGTCCCGCAGGGAGCGCTGCATGGCCGCCGGGTCGCCGCCCGGCAGGTCGGTGCGCCCGATCGACCCGGCGAAGAGGACGTCGCCGGAGAGGACGGTGCGGTCGAGGTCGTCGGCGGGGATGGCGGCGGGCAGGTCGCCCAGGCCGAAGATCACCGACCCCTCGGTGTGCCCCGGCGCGTGGCTGACGCTCACGCTCAGCCCGGCCAGCTCCAGGACCTGCTCGTCCACCAGCTCGACCACCCGGTCCGGCTCCTGCCAGCGGGCCCGGGTGCCGAACTGCTGCTCCAGGGCCTCCACCAGGCCCGGCCCCAGGCCGGACAGGGGGTCGGTGAGCCGGTAGCGGTCGTCGGCGTGGATGTGCGCGGCCACCGTGCCCCCGCAGACCGGCGTCACGGCATACACGTGGTCCAGGTGGCCGTGCGTGAGCAGGACCGCGGCGGGCCGCAGCCGGTGCTCGCGCAGCAGCTCCTGGACGCGTCCCTCGACCCCGATCCCGGGGTCGACGACGAGGCACTCCTCCCCCTCGGCGGGGGCGAGCACGTAGCAGTTGGTGCCGAAGGCGTCGGCGACGATGCTGCGGACGAACACGGTGCCGACCCTACCGAGCGACGGGTGGCCACGCCCCAGGCGGCCCCGAGCGCCCTGGGACGTCGGACCGGGCAGGTAGGGTCGGTGGCGAACTGTCAGTCGAGCCGGCCCCGATGGCCGCGCTCGCGGTCGAGAGAGGCCACCATCGTGTCCGAGCAGCCCGCCCAGCCCCAGCAGCACGAGCCCGCGGAGGACGCCGTCCAGCCGCAGGCCGAGCAGCCCGCCCCGCCCGAGCCGGACCAGGCCACGCCGGAGGCCGAGGAGCCCGCGACCGAGACCGCTGAGCAGCCGGAGGCCGAGACAGCACCCCAGCAGCCCGAGCCCGAGGCAGCGCCCGAGCAGCCTGAGCCCGAGGCGGCACCCGAGCAGCCCAAGCCTGGGAAGGCCGAGGCGCCGCGCCCGACGCCCGGTGCGCCGACGCCGGCCATGTTCGCGGCACGCAAGGCCGCGGTGCCCCGACCGCCGCAGGGTGGGGACGCCGCACCCGCCGCGCCCACCCCCGCTCCTCCCTCGGCCGAGCCCGGCCCGCCGAGCGACTCGGTCCGGCACGGCCGGGTCGACGACGACGGGACCGTGCACGTGCGCCTGGCGGACGGCACCGAACGGGCCGTGGGTTCCTACCCGGGAGCCAGCGCGGAGGAGGCGTTGGCCTACTTCGCCCGCAAGTACGACGAGCTGCGCGCCGCGGCCGACCTGCTCGCGCAGCGGCTGGCCCACACGGACGTCTCCGCCCACGACGCCCGGCAGTCGCTGGCCCACCTCAAGGAGCAGATCGGCGAGGCGCACGTCGTGGGCGACCTGGCCGCGCTGGAGTCGACCGTCGCCGGCCTCGAGGAGTCCGTCGCAGCGCGGTCGGCGGCGGAGGCCGCCGAGCGGGCCGAGGCCAAGGCGAGGGCGACCACCGAGCGGGAGGCCCTCGTCGTCGAGGCCGAGACCCTCGCGGCCACCGAGCCGGCCAAGGTGCAGTGGAAGCAGGCCAGCGCCCGGGTGCGTGACCTGCTCGAGGAGTGGAAGGCCCACCAGCGCTCCGGCCCCCGGCTGGACAAGGACGTGGAGAACGCGCTCTGGAAGCGGTTCAGCCACGCCCGCACCGCCTTCGACAAGATGCGCAAGACCTGGTTCGCCCAGCTCGACGAGGAGCACGGGCAGGCCAAGTCCGTGAAGACCAAGCTGGTGGCCGAGGCCGAGGCCCTCTCGACGAGCACCGACTGGGGCGCCACGGCCGGGGCCTTCAAGCGGCTCATGCAGGAGTGGAAGCGGGCGGGCCGGGCAGCCCGGTCCGACGACGACGCGCTGTGGGCCCGGTTCAAGGCCGCCCAGGACGCCTTCTTCGACGCCAAGGACCAGGTGGTCGCGGCCGAGGAGGCGGAGTACGTCGAGAACCTCAAGGTCAAGGAGCAGCTGCTCGAGGAGGCCGAGGCCCTGCCCGTCGACGCCGAGCACCTCGACAGCACCAAGGCTGCCCTGCGCCGCATCCAGGACCGCTGGGAGGCGGCCGGCAAGGTGCCCCGCGCGGACGTCCGGCGCGTCGAGGGCCGCCTGCGGGCGGTCGAGCAGAAGGTGCGCGACGTCGAGGACCACCAGTGGCAGCGCACCGACCCCGAGCTCGCGGCCCGGGCACAGTCCATGGTCGACCAGCTCGAACGGGGCGTCCAGGGCCTGGAGTCCGACCTCGCCGCCGCGCAAGCCGCGGGCGACGAGAAGAAGGTCGCCCGGCTGACGAGCGAGCTGGAGACCAAGCGCACCTGGCTGGAGTCCGCCCGGGGCGGTCTGTCCTGATGCCCGCCGCCGACCTGACCACGCAGGTGACCGAGGTCGCCGACGGCCTGTGCACCTACCTGGACGCCTCCCCGTCCCCGTTCCACGCCGTCGACAGCGCCGCCGCGCTGCTGACGGCCGAGGGCTTCACGGAGGTCGCCGAGACCGACCCCGCCCCCTCCACGCCCGGCAGCTACGTCGTGCGCCGCGGCGGCTCGCTGCTCGCCTGGTCCACCGCCCACCTCGACGGCCCCGGCCGAGCCGCGCACACCCCGTTCCGGATCGTGGGGGCCCACACGGACTCGCCCAACCTGCGGGTCAAGCCCCGTCCGGACTGGGCGCGTGCCGGGTGGCAGATGCTCGGCGTGGAGGTCTACGGCGGGGCCCTGACCAACTCCTGGCTGGACCGTGACCTGGGGCTCTCCGGACGCGTGGCGGTGCGCGACACCGACTCCCCCGGCGGCGTCGGCCACCGCCTCTTCCGGACCGACGACCCGGTCCTGCGCGTGTCCCAGCTGGCCATCCACCTGGACCGCAACGTGCGCAGCGAAGGGCTCCAGCTCAACGACCAGCAGCACCTGGCCCCGCACTGGGGGCTGGGCGCCGGCCCCCGGTCCTTCCGCGGCTGGCTGGCCGAGCTCGTCGACGCCGACCCCGACGACCTGCTGGCCTACGACGCCATGACCCACGACCTGACCCCCGCCCGGCGCATCGGCGCCGACGGCGAGCTGATCGCCTCCGGACGGCTGGACAACCTGGCCACCAGCTACGCCGCGGTCCGCGCGCTCCTGCACGCGGTCTCCGAGCCGTCCGGCGCACCGGCCGTCCCCATGGTCGTCCTCTTCGACCACGAGGAGGTCGGCAGCACCTCCGAGCGGGGCGCCCAGTCCACCTTCCTGCCCGCCTGGCTGGAACGGATCGTCCTGGCCGCCGGCGGCACGCGCGAGGACCTGTGGCGTTCCCTGGCCGGGACGGTCGTGGCCTCCGGCGACATGTCCCACGCCACGCACCCGAACTACGCCGACCGGCACGAGCCCGAGCACCCGATCGTCATGAACGGCGGCCCGGTGCTGAAGGTCAACAACAACCTGCGCTACGCGACCGACTCGCTCGGCGCGGCGGCCTTCGCGCTGGCCTGCGAGCAGGCGGGCGTGCCGATGCAGACCTTCGTCACCCGGTCCGACCTGCCGTGCGGCTCGACCGTCGGGCCGATGACCTCGGCCCTGACCGGTGCGACCACGGTCGACTTCGGCGCCCCGGTGCTGTCCATGCACTCGGCCCGGGAGATCTGCGGCACGCTGGACCAGGCCGGCTACGCCGCCGCGCTGGCCGCCTTCCTCGCGCCCGCCTGACCGCTCAGGCGGTGCGTCCGCGCCGGTGCGGGTCGGTGCTGGTCGTCCCGGTGATCCGGTAGGCGTCCAGCACCCCCGGGACGCCGCGCACCGCGCGGATGACCGACTCCAGGTGGGAGGGGTCGGCCATCTCGAAGGAGAACTTGCTCAGCGCCACCCGGTCGCGCCCGGTCTGCACCGAGGCCGACAGGATGTTCACGTGCTGGTCGGAGAGCACCCGGGTGATGTCCGACAGCAGCCGGGAGCGGTCCAGGGCCTCGACCTGCAGGTTGACCAGGAACAGGCTGGTCGCGGTGGGGGCCCACGCCACCGGGATGATGCGCTCGGGGTGCTGGCGCAGCTGCTCGGCGTTGGTGCAGTCGGTGCGGTGGACCGAGACCCCGCGGCCGTGGGTGACGAAGCCCATGATCGGGTCGCCCGGCACCGGGGTGCAGCACTTGGCCAGCTTGACCCACACGTCGTTGGTGCCGACCACCGTGACGCCCGGGTCGGTGTGGGCGACCCGGCCGCGCCGCGGGCGGGTGGCCTCGGCCAGGTCCTCCTCGGTGCCGTCCTCGCCGCCGAGGGTGGCGGTCAGCTGCTTGACGACGTGCTGGGCCGAGACGTGGCTCTCCCCCACCGCGGCGTAGAGCCCGTCGATGTCCTTGTAGCCCAGGTCGCCGGCGACGGCCGAGAGGGTCTCGTGCGACATGAGCCGCTGGAGCGGGGCGTTCTGCTTGCGGAGGACCTTGGCGATCTGGTCGCGGCCGGACTCGACCATCTCCTCGCGCCGCTCGCGGGTGAACCACTGGCGGATCTTGTTGCGGGCGCGGGCGCTCTTGACGAAGCTGAGCCAGTCCCGGCTCGGCCCGGCCTCCTGGGCCTTGCTCGTGATGATCTCGACGACGTCGCCGTTGGACAGCTCAGAGTCCAGCGGCACCAGCTTGCCGTTGACCCGGCCACCGACGCAGCGGTGTCCGACCTCGGTGTGCACGGCGTAGGCGAAGTCCACCGGCGTCGCGCCGGCCGGCAGCGCCATGACGTCCCCGCCGGGGGTGAAGACGTAGACCTCGGCCGCGCCGATCTCGAAGCGCAGCGAGTCCAGGAACTCCCCCGGGTCGGCGGTCTCCCGCTGCCACTCGAGCAGCTGGCGCAGCCACTGCATACCCTCCAGCGCCCCCGGCGCCCCGTCCTGGCCGGCGACGGCGCGGGTGCCGTCCGGGGACTGCTCCTTGTACTTCCAGTGCGCGGCGACGCCGTACTCGGCACGACGGTGCATCTGGTGGGTGCGGATCTGGATCTCCACCGGCTTGCCCTCGGGGCCGATGACCGTCGTGTGCAGCGACTGGTACATGTTGAACTTGGGCATGGCGATGTAGTCCTTGAACCGCCCCGGCACCGGGTTCCACCGGTTGTGCAGGGCGCCGAGCACCGCGTAGCAGTCCTGGATGGAGTCGACGAGCACCCGCACCCCGAGCAGGTCGTAGATCTTGTCGAAGTCGTGCCCCCGCACGATCATCTTCTGGTAGACCGAGTAGTAGTGCTTGGGCCGGCCGGTGATGGTCGCCCGGATCTTGCTGGCCCGCAGCTCCTCGTTGATCTCCTGGCGGATGGTGGCCAGCAGCTCCTCCCGGGCCGGCGCCCGCTCGGCGACCATGCGCACGATCTCGTCGTAGACCTTGGGGTAGAGCTGGGCGAAGGCCAGGTCCTCCAGCTCCCACTTGATCGTGTTCATCCCCAGCCGGTGGGCCAGCGGGGCGTAGATCTCCAGGGTCTCGGCGGCCTTGCGCGCGGCCGACTCCGGGGACACGTAGCGCCACGTGCGGGCGTTGTGGACCCGGTCGGCCAGCTTGATGACCAGCACCCGGATGTCCTTGGCCATCGCCACGACCATCTTGCGCACGGTCTCGGACTGGGCCGCCTCGCCGTAGGTGACCTTGTCCAGCTTGGTCACGCCGTCGACCATCATCGCGATCTCGTCGCCGAAGTCGCTGCGCAGCTGGTCCAGGGAGTATGCCGTGTCCTCCACCGTGTCGTGCAGCAGCGCCGCCGCGATGGTCGAGGGGGTCATCCCCAGCTCGGCGAGGATGGTGGCCACCGCCAGCGGGTGGGTGATGTAGGCGTCCCCGCTCTTGCGGCGCTGGCCGCGGTGGGCCTCCTCGGCCACGGCGTAGGCGCGCTGGATGACGGACAGGTCGGCCTTGGGGTGGGTCGCGCGGACCGCGCGCAGCAGCGGCTCCAGGGTCGGGTTGACGCTGGAGGTGCGCGCGCCGCCCAGCCGGGCCCAGCGCGGGCGCAGGCCTCCCCCGGCCCGGGCGGGCGGGTGCGTGGAGGCGGCGCCGTCGGTCATGACGAGATCATAGTTGGCCCGGCCGGGGACGGACCCCGCCCCGCCGGGCCGGTCCCTTCAGATGGTGACCGTGGACCGCACGTCGTAGCCGGTGAGCTTGCTGCGTCCCTCGAGGGGGCCGATCTCCAGCACCAGCTCGATCGCGGCGACGCTGGCCCCGCAGCGCTCGACGAGCTCGCAGGTGGCCGCCAGGGTGCCGCCGGTGGCGAGCACGTCGTCGACGACGAGGACGCGCTCCCCGTGCGAGACGGCGTCCTGGTGGATCTCCAGGGTGGCGGTGCCGTACTCCAGCGAGTAGGACTGGGCGTGCACGGCCGAGGGCAGCTTGCCCTCCTTGCGGACGGGGACGAACCCGACGCCCAGCTCGTGGGCGATGACCGCGCCGAGGATGAACCCCCGCGCCTCGATGCCGGCGACCACGTCGACCTGGCCGCGGCGCCGGTCGACGACGTCGGCGATGATCCGGGACCGCAGCGCGTGGTCCAGCAGGACCGGGGTGAAGTCCTTGAAGACGACGCCGTTGACCGGGAAGTCGGGGATGTCGCGCAGTCCGGCCAGCACGTCGGCGGCCAGGTCGGGGTCGCCGGCGTCCTGGGTGGTGGTGTCGGCACGTTCGGAGGTGCTCATGGCTCTCGTCTCCTGGGGCGGTGGTCAGCCGCGGCGCTTCTTGCGCCGGGGCTGGTTGCGCGGGCCGCGCTGGGCGTAGGGGTGCAGCTGGCGGCCGGCGGTCGCCGACGGCGCAGGTGCCTGCTCCACCGGCGGGGCCGCGGCCCCGGTCTGGTCGGCGGGGGCGCCGACGACGGCCGGCTCGGGCTGACCGCCGGTCTGCGCGACCGGGGCGGTGCCCCGGGCCGCGCGGTCCTGCGACCGCTGCCGCCGCTTGCGCACCGCCGCGTCGTGCTTGCGCAGGTCCAGCTCGCCCCGGCGCAGGTCGACCAGCAGCGGCGTGGCCACGAACACCGAGGAGTAGGTCCCGACCGCGATGCCGATGAACAGCGCCCAGGCCAGGTCGACGAGCGTGCCCGGACCGATGATGGTCAGGCCGACGACGAGGATGACGGCCACCGGCAGCAGGGCCACCACCGAGGTGTTGATCGAGCGCACGAACGTCTGGTTGACGGCCAGGTTGGCCGCCTCGCCGTAGGTCCACCGGCGGGTGTCGATGGCGTGGTCGGTGTTCTCCTTGACCTTGTCGAACACGACGATCGTGTCGTAGATCGAGTAGCCCAGGATGGTGAGGAAGCCGATGACCGACGCCGGGGAGACCTCGATGCCGAGCAGGGCGTAGACCCCCACGGTGAAGACGACGTCGTGCAGCAGCGCGACGAGCGCGGCCGCGGCCATCTTCCAGGTGTGGAAGTACAGCGTGAGCACCACGGTCACCAGGAGCAGGAAGACCCCCAGGGCGATGAGGGCCCGGTTGGTCACGCTGTCGCCCCAGGACGGACCCACCAGGGAGCTGGTGACCGCGCCGACCGGCACGCCGAACTCGTCGGCCAGCTCGCCGCGCAGGGCCTCGGCCTCCGGCGAGGTCATCTCCCCGGTCTGCACCCGGACGGTGTCGTCGCCGATCCGGGTGACGGCCGTGGTGCCTCCGTCGGCCGGCGCCTGGACGACCTCCTGGGCGCGGCTCTCGTAGTCGTCCATGTCCTGGACCTGGCTCACGCGCAGCTCGGTGCCGCCGCGGAACTCGATGCCGAAGTTGAGCCCCTGGCCGAGCAGGCCGACCAGGGACAGCCCTAGCAGGACCAGGGAGACGACGTAGAACCACCGGCGCCGACCGATGACGTCGATCGACCGCTTGCCCGAGTAGAGGTCGTTGCCGAACTGGCTGAAGCGCGACATCAGACCACACCCCCTTCCAGCTCCTCGCGGGTATGGCGTCGCCGTCCCGGGGCGAGCACCTCGGGCTCGGGCTCGCGGAACTGGCCTCGGCCCAGGTAGGCCGAGCGCTTGGCGCCGAGCCGCTCGGGCTCCATGCCCGACCAGCGCCGACCCTCGCCGAAGAACTTCGTGTTGGCCAGGATGCTCACGAGCGGGTGGGTGAACATCATCACCACGACGAGGTCGATGATCGTGGTCAGCCCCAGGGTGAAGGCGAAGGCCTTCACGCCCGCCTCGGACAGGTAGTAGAGGACGCCCGCGGCGATGAGGTTGACGAGGTCGGAGATGATGATCGTCCGGCGCGCCCGCTCCCAGCCGGTGTCCACGGCATACCGCAGGGGGCGGCCGGAGCGGACCTCGTCCCGGACACGTTCGAAGTAGACGATGAAGCTGTCCGCCGTGACGCCGATGGCCACGATGAGCCCGGTGACCCCGGCCATCGTCAGGCGGAAGTTGATCGCCCAGCCCAGCAGGGTGACCGCGCCGTAGGCGATGACCGCGGCCAGGAGCAGCGAGCCGATCGCCACCAGGCCGAGGGCGTGGTACTGGACCAGCATGTAGAGGAACACCAGCGCGAGGCCGACGGCGCCGGCGATCAGGCCCCAGCGCAGCTGCTCGCCGCCGAGGGTGGGGCTGATCTGCTCGGAGGTCTGCACGTCGAAGGAGACGGGCAGGGCGCCGAAGCGCAGCTGGTTGGCCAGGGTCTCGGCCTCCTCGACGGTGAAGTCGCCGGTGATGGTCGCGATGCCCGCGCTGATGACGCTGTTGACGGTCGGCGCGGAGATGACCTCGCCGTCGAGGACCATCGCGAAGCGGTTCTGCGCCGAGTTCTGCGGATAGCCCATCAGCCGGGTGGTGACGTCGGCGAAGGCGTCGCCGCCCTCGTCGTCGAAGGTGAGCACGACCTCCCAGCGGCCGGTGACGGCCCCGCCCTGGGCCTGCTCGGGGCCGGCGGTGGCGTCGGTGAGGTTGCCGCCGGACAGCTCGACGGGGCCGAGGACGTACTTCTCCGTGCCCTCGGTGTTGCACACGACGAGCGGCTGGGCGGCCGGGGCGACGGCCGCGCGGTCGGCCAGGTCGGGGTCCTCGCAGGTCGTCTCGGCGAAGGCCTGCTGGATCTCGGGGGTGACCTGGGCCAGGTCGGAGGGGTTGGCCACCGGCGGTGCCGGCTCCTCGGTCGCCGGCTCCTGGGTGGCCCCGTCGCCGTCGGTCCCCGGCTGGCCGGTCGCGTCGGCCCCGTCCGTGGCAGCGGGCAGGGCCGTGCCGCCACGGTTCTCCTCGGTGCTGGACGCCTCGTCCCCCGCGGGCTCGTCCTCGGCCGGCTCCTCGACGTCCTGCGGCGCCGGCGGCGGCTGCATGAGCTCGGCCTGCTCGGCCAGCCGGTCGTCCGGCAGGGGCAGCTCCCGCGGGACCTGCGGCTCCTCGCCGGGGGCGAAGACCGGCTCGGCCAGGAGCACGGGACGGAAGGCCATCTGGGAGGAACGGCTGAGCGCCTCGAGCTGGTCGGGCGACGGGTCGCCGGGGATGGCGACCGAGATGTTCTGGCCCAGGCGGGTCACCTCGGCCTCGGAGGTCCCGGTGGCGTCGACCCGGCGCCGGATGATGTCGATGGCCTGGTCGAGCTGGTCGGCGTCGATCGAGGCGCCGTCTTCGGTGAGGGGGGCCAGGACCACCTGACGGCCGCCGGCGAGGTCGAGCCCCAGCTGGGGGGCCAACGGTGCCTTCGGCGTGCCCCACAGGTGGGCGGCGCCGATCCCGGCGAAGAGCAGGAGCGTGAGCACCAGCAGCGTGGTGAGCGTCCGCAGGGGCCCCCGCATGCGGGCCTTGCGGGCGCCCTGCGGTCCGCGACGGCGGGTGGCACCGCCCCGTCCCGGCCGTCGGCCGCTGCCCGCGGCCAGACCCGGAAGGTCCTCCTCGCGGCGTGAGCCGCGCGTCGACATCGACATCAGGCGGTCGCCCCCGGCCCCTCGTCCCGGGGGGTGCGCGACACGCGGCCGGAGGCGTCGGTGCCGGGCGGGATGACCGCGCGACGGGCGACGCGCAGCACGACGCCCTCGGCGACCTGCAGCCGCACCACGTCGTCCTCGACGCCGACGACCGTGCCGAAGATGCCGGCCGCGGCCATGACCTCGTCCCCCACCTGGAGCGCGGCCTGCGCCTCGCTGACCGCGCGGGCGCGGCGGCGCTGGGAGAACATGAGGTAGAGCAGCACCAGGAACGGGACCGCGAGCAGCAGCAGCGTCGTCATCCCCCCGCCCGTGGGAGGTGCTGCGGCGGCGGTGGCCAGTGGCGTCATGGTCGACCCTTCGGGTGGTGAGCGTGCGGTGCCGTCCGGGCAGCGGCCGTCGACGGCCGGGGAGCGGGCACCCGGGGCAGTCTAGGTGAGCGCGCCGGGCCGACCAAAGGCACGGGGTGCCGTGTCCGCCGGGCCGCCACGGTCATCCCTGCCCGTCGTCCCCTGCGTCGTCCCACGGCAGCGGCACCTGGCCGCCGTCGGCCGCCCGGGGCCCGAGCCGGGCACCGCCGGAGGCGTGGGCGGCGGGGCCGGTCCCGTTGCCCACGCCCGTGGCGGCCGGCGTGGGCGCCGACAGACCCAGGTGCTCCCACGCGGCGGCGCTGGCGGCCCGGCCCCGAGGGGTGCGCACCATGAAGCCCTCCCGGACCAGGTAGGGCTCGGCGACGGTCTCGACGGTGTCCGGCTCCTCCCCCACCGCGACGGCCAGGGTGGACAGTCCCACCGGTCCCCCGCCGAAGCGGGTGCACAGCGCCTCCAGCACCGCGCGGTCGAGGCGGTCCAGGCCCAGGACGTCGACGTCGAAGAGCTCGAGGGCCGCCTGCGCGGCCGGCTCGTCGACGACGTGCCGGCCGTGGACCTGGGCCCAGTCGCGCACCCGGCGGAGCAGCCGGTTGGCGATCCGCGGCGTCCCGCGCGACCGGGAGGCGATCTGGGTGATGCCCTCCTCGTCGGCCTCGATCCCGAGCAGGTCGGCGTTGCGGGTGAGGATGGTCACCAGGTCGGCGGTGTCGTAGAAGTCGAGGTGTCCGGTGAAGCCGAACCGGTCACGAAGGGGCGCCGGCAGCAGGCCGGCCCGGGTGGTGGCCCCCACGACGGTGAACGGCGGCAGCTCGAGCGGGATCGCGGTCGCACCGGGCCCCTTGCCGACGATGACGTCGACCCGGAAGTCCTCCATGGCCAGGTAGAGCATCTCCTCGGCCGGACGGGACATCCGGTGGATCTCGTCGAGAAAGAGCACCTCGCCCTCGACCAGGGAGGACAGCACCGCAGCCAGGTCCCCGGCGTGCTGGATGGCCGGCCCGCTGGTGATCCGGATGGGCTGCTCGAGCTCGCCGGCGATGATCATCGCCAGGGTGGTCTTGCCCAGCCCGGGCGGGCCGGAGAGCAGGACGTGGTCCGGTGGGCTGCCCCGTCGCCGGGCGGCCTCCAGGACCAGCCCCAGCTGGTCCCGGACCCGTCGCTGCCCCGGGAACTCCGAGAGCCGGCGGGGACGCAGGGCCGCCTCGATGCGGCGCTCCTCGTCGGTGCCGGCCGGGTCGACGATCCGGCCGTCCTCCCCCGGGCTGTCCGCCACGCCCGGGAGGTCTTCGTCCTCGCCCGGCCTGCTCATCGTCCGAGCTCGCGCAGGGCGGCGCGCAGGACGGCCGACACCTCGGCCGGCGGCTCCTCCCCGCCGGTGACCGTGGAGACAGCGTCGGCGGCCTGGCGGGCCGACCAGCCGAGCCCCTCCAGCGCCTCGCGCACCTGGGAGGCCACCGCCTCGCCCTCCCCGGCGGCGGGAACGGCGGGAGCGCCGGCCGGACCGGTCCCGCCGCCGACCACCGCCACCTTGTCCTTGAGCTCGAGGACCAGCCGCTCGGCCGACTTGCGCCCGATGCCGGGCACCTTCGTCAGCGTGGCCAGGTCGCCCTGCGCCAGGGCGCGGCGGACCTCGGCGGGGGCCAGGACCGACAGCATCGCCAGGGCCAGACGGGGACCGACCCCCGAGACGGTCTGGACCTGCTCGAACAGCGCGCGGGCGTCGGGGTCGGCGAAGCCGTAGAGGGTCAGCGACTCCTCCCGCACCACCAGGGTGGTCTCCAGGGTGACCTCCTGGCCGGGCCGCAGCTCGGCGACGGTGGCCGGGGTGGCGTGCACGAGCAGCCCGACACCGCCCAGCTCGACGACGGCACGGTCCAGGCCGACGTGGCGCACGGGGCCGCGGACGGACGCGATCACTTAGACGTTCCTCCTGGTCGGGACGGGCCGGGCCGAGGCACGGGCGGTGGCGGCCCGCGCCGCGCTGCGGTGCTGCGAGTGCAGCTCGGCGAGCCGGTTGGGGGCGGCCGACCGGGCCAGCCGCTCGGCCTCGTGGATGCGGTTGGTCGTGCTGCCCTCGCCGGGCCGCCCGTCGGTCCCGGCGCGCCAGACGTGGCAGATGGCCAGGGCGAGCGCGTCGGCGGCGTCCGCGGGCCGGGGCGGGTCGGCGAGCTGGAGGATGCGGGTGACCATGTGCGTCACCTGGGCCTTGTCGGCGCGGCCGTTGCCGGTGACGGCGGCCTTGATCTCCGAGGGGGTGTGCAGGCCCAGCTGCAGGCCCAGGCGTGCGGCGGCGAGCATCGGGATGGCCGAGGCCTGGGCGGTTCCCATGATGCCGCGGATGTTGGCCTTGGCGAAGACCCGCTCCACCGCGACGGCGTCGGGCTGCCAGTCCGCCAGCCACTGGTCGATCTCGGTCTGGACCGACAGCAGCCGCTCCTGCGGCTCGTCCCCGACCGGGGTGCGCACGACCCCGACGGCGACCATGCGCAGCCGTCGGCCGGGCAGGCCCTCGACCACGCCCAGCCCGCACCGGGTCAGGCCGGGGTCCACGCCGAGCACGCGCACGGGCGACCTCCTCGGGCTGGCCGGCCGGCCCCGGACGCGGGTGCCACCGGTGTGGACAGGTGTTCGCACCCCACGCTACCCAGCGGGGCCGACGCACGCGGGTTGCGACACGCACACCGGAGCGGCCGACGTCCCCCGTGCCGGGACGGCAGCGCCGGGGAGGGACCCCAGGGGGTGTCAGTCGCCGTCGATCTCGGCCATGACCTCGTCGGAGATGTCGGCGTTGGAGTACACGTTCTGCACGTCGTCGCAGTCCTCCAGGGCGTCGACGACGCGGATGACCTTGCGCGCGCCCTCGGCGTCCAGCGGCACCTCCATGCTGGGCACGAAGGTCACCTCCGCCGAGTCGTAGTCCAGGCCGGCCTCCTGCAGCGCGGTCCGCACGGCCACGACGTCGGTGGCCTCGCTGATGACCTCGAACGCGTCGTCCAGGTCGTTGACCTCCTCGGCGCCGGCCTCGAGGACGGTCTCCAGGAGGGTGTCCTCGGTCAGCTCACCCGACTCCTGGGACCGCGGCACGACGACCTGGCCCTTGCGGTCGAACAGGTAGGCCACCGAGCCGCTGTCGGCCATCGACCCGCCGTTGCGCGTCAGCGCCGTGCGGACCTCCATGACGGCTCGGTTCTTGTTGTCGGTCAGGCACTCGATGTAGAGCGCCACCCCGCCCGGGGCGTAGCCCTCGTAGGTCAGCGCCTCGTAGCTGGCCCCGCCGGCCTCGGCGCCGGAGCCGCGCTTGACCGCCCGGTCGATGTTGTCGTTGGGCACCGAGGTCTTCTTCGCCTTCTGGATGGCGTCGAAGAGGGTGGGGTTGCCGGCGGGGTCGCCGCCCCCGGTGCGGGCGGCCACCTCGATGTTCTTGATGAGCTTGGCGAACAGCTTGCCGCGCTTGGCGTCGATCGCGGCCTTCTTGTGCTTCGTGGTCGCCCACTTGGAGTGTCCCGACATGCCTCGTCCTCTCGTGCCTTCGACGGCCGTGGAAATCGGCCTCCGATGCTACCGGCCGTTCAGCGGTGCTCGCGCACCATCCGGACGAACAGTGCGTGCACCCGGTGGTCCTCGGTGACCTCGGGGTGGAACGAGGTGGCCAGCAGGGGCCCCTGCCGGACCGCGACCGGGTGGCCGTCGGCCCGGGCGAGCACCTCGACGCCGTCGCCGAGACGCTCGACCCAGGGGGCGCGGATGAAGACGGCGCGGAAGGGTCGGTCCGGGTCGTCGATCCCCTCGACGTGCAGGTCGGTCTCGAAGGAGTCGACCTGCCGGCCGAAGGCGTTGCGCCGCACCGTCATGTCGATGCCACCGAACGTCTGCTGCTCCGGGTGCCCGTCGAGGATCTCCTCGGCGAGCTGGATCATGCCGGCGCAGGACCCGTAGACCGGCAGGCCGTCGGCGACCAGGTCGCGCAGCGGCCGGTGCAGCCCGAAGATCCGGCTGAGCCGGTCGATCGTGGTGGACTCCCCGCCGGGCACCACCAGGCCGTCGAGGCCCTCGAGCTCGCCGGGCCGGCGGACCGGGCGGACCCGGGCCCCGGCCAGCTCCAGGGCGCGCATGTGCTCCCGGACGTCGCCCTGGACGGCGAGGATCCCGACGAGCGGGCCCTCGGCGGGCTCCGCAGCCTGCGGGCCCGCCCTCACCAGCCGCGCTCGGCGAGCCGGTGCGGCTGCGGGATGTCGTCGACGTTGATGCCGACCATGGCCTCGCCGAGGCCGCGGGACACCTCGGCGATGGTGTCGGGGTCGTCGTGGAAGGTGGTCGCCTTGACGATGGCTGCGGCCCGCTGGGCGGGGTTGCCGGCCTTGAAGATGCCTGAGCCGACGAAGACGCCCTCGGCACCCAGCTGCATCATCATCGCCGCGTCGGCGGGCGTGGCGATGCCGCCGGCGGTGAACAGCACCACGGGGAGCTTGCCGGTCTGCGCGACCTCCTTGACGAGGTCGTAGGGGGCCTGCAGCTCCTTGGCCGCGACGTAGAGCTCGTCGGGGGCCATCGCGGTGAGCCTGCTGATCTCCGCGCGGATGGCCCGCATGTGGGTGGTCGCGTTGGACACGTCGCCGGTGCCGGCCTCGCCCTTGGAGCGGATCATCGCGGCCCCCTCGGTGATCCGGCGCAGCGCCTCGCCGAGGTTGGTCGCCCCGCAGACGAAGGGCACCGTGAAGGCCCACTTGTCGATGTGGTTGGCGTAGTCGGCGGGCGTGAGCACCTCGGACTCGTCGACGTAGTCGACCCCCAGGCTCTGCAGCACCTGCGCCTCGACGAAGTGGCCGATCCGGGCCTTGGCCATCACCGGGATCGAGACGGCCTCGATGATGCCGTCGATCATGTCGGGGTCGCTCATCCGGGACACCCCGCCCTGGGCGCGGATGTCGGCCGGCACGCGCTCCAGCGCCATGACGGCCACCGCGCCGGCGTCCTCGGCGATCTTGGCCTGCTCGGCGGTGACGACATCCATGATGACGCCCCCCTTGAGCATGTCGGCCATCCCCCGCTTGACGCGGGTCGTGCCGGTGGTGTGGGTGGTGGGCTCGCTCATCGGTGCCTCTCGGGAGCGGGGGCGACCGTGCCGGGTCGCGGGGCGGGGAAGGGTCGCACCGGGGTGCGGACGTCCCAGTCTACGAGTACGGGCAGGGTGCCCCGGTCAGGCGGCCAGCGCCTGGCGGCGGACCATGCCCATGCGCTGGACGATGGTGACCAGCGAGGCCAGCGCCAGCAGGGCGAGCACGACGGTGAGCACCCACCCGGGCAGGAACAGGCCGGTGAACCCGGTGGTCACCAGCACGGCGACCAGACGGTCGGCCCGCTCGGCGATGCCGCCCTCGCACCGCCAGCCGAGCGACTCGGCCCGGGCCTTGGCGTAGGAGACGAGAAAGCCCAGGACCAGGCACGCCAGGGCCAGGTAGCCGTCCACGGGCCGCCCGCCCGGGCCGAGGAACCACAGCACCAGCCCGCCGAAGACGGCCGCGTCGCCCAGCCGGTCGAGCGTGGAGTCGAGGTAGGCACCCCAGGGGCTGGCGCGTCCCGAGATCCGCGCCATCGTCCCGTCGACCAGGTCGGCGAAGACGAACGCGGTGATGAACAGCGTGCCCCACCACAGCTCGCCGCGCGGGTAGAACCACAGCGCCCCGACGACCACCCCGAGCGTGCCGACCACGGTGACGAGGTCGGGGTGGATCCCCAGGCGCAGCAGGAGCCGGGCCAACGGGCCGAACACCCGGGTGAAGGTCCCGCGTGCGTAGCGGTTGAGCATCAGGCCTGCTCGCCCTCGGCCGGGCGCGGGGTCGGCCCGGACGCGGGCCAGGCCGCGACCAGCTGCCGGCGCACGTCCTCCAGCAGCTGCGGCAGGGCCTTGGTCCGGCCGACGATCGGCAGGAAGTTGGCGTCCCCCAGCCACCGTGGCACGACGTGCTGGTGCAGGTGCGCCGCGACCCCGGCCCCGGCGACGTCGCCCTGGTTGATGCCCAGGTTGTAGCCGGCCGGCCCGCTGGCGGCCTCCACGGCCCGGATCGCCTGCTTGGTCAGCGCGGTGAACTCCGCGGTCTCCTCGTCGGTGAGGTCGACGTAGAGCGGGACGTGCCGGTAGGGGCACACGAGCAGGTGACCGGGGTTGTAGGGGAACAGGTTGAGCACGACGAAGCAGGTCCGGCCGCGGTGGACGATGAGCCCCTCCGCGTCGTCCTTGCCGGGGGCCGCGCAGAAGGGGCACCCCGTGCCCGCGTCGCGGCTGGGCCGGTCACCCTTGACGTAGGCCATCCGGTGGGGCGTCCAGAGCCGCTCGAAGCCGTCGGCGGTGCCGGCGAGTTCGTCGGCACCGGTCACCGTCGGGGGTCCCTCGGTCATGGGCCGATCCTACGTGCCGGGCACCGGGCGTCCGGGCAGGACGGGCCTGCCCGCCGGAAGAGCGGGACCTCCGCCGGCGTTGTGAGGGGTATGCCGTTCCCGCAGCCGTCCTCGTCCACCCCGCTGAGCGCCCAGGCGGCCGACCCCGCCGCCTACCTGCCCGAGCGCAGCGGCTGGGTGGCCCGCCAGCTCGCCGAGATCGACGGGGCCGGCGACACCCGTGCGGTGCAGGTCCAGGGCCGCCCGGTGGTGGTCGTGACGATGCGGGGTGCCCGCAGCGGGCTGCTGCGCAGGGTCCCGCTCATGCGGGTCGAGCACGACGGGGACTACCTGGCGGTCGCGAGCAAGGGTGGTGCGCCGGAGCACCCGCAGTGGTTCCACAACCTGCGCGTCCACCCCGACGTCCTCGTCCACGACGGCACCGAGCAGCACGTCCGGCACGCCCGGCTGCTCGAGCAGGGCCCGGAGCGCGAGGCCTGGTGGGAGCGCGCCGTGCGGGCCTTCCCCTCCTACGCCGACTACCAGTCGTCGACCGGACGGACCATTCCGGTCTTCGTCCTCGAGCGTCGCTGAGGAGCCGCCCCCGGCCCTCAGGGCCTCGTCGGCAGGCTGACCCGCCGACGGGGCAGCACGTCGGCCCGGGCGGCGTCCAGCACCGCGGCGGGCAGCCGGACGTCGTCGGCCACGTCGACGGACAGGTGGCCCTGCCGGCCGAACCAGCTGACCACCGCGCGCACCATCGCCAGGGCCACCGCCTCCTCGTGCCCGCCCAGGCAGCTCAGGGACAGCAGCTGGGGGACGCCGGCCCCCAGTGCGGGCAGGAGCGGGACCTGGCACACCACCATCCCCACGTGCTGGCCGTCGCACTCGCCCACCCAGGCCGGCAGGTCCGCCGACCGGACCCGCCAGGCGGCGGCGAACGCCTGCACGTGGCTCGGCGGACCGGGGTCGGGCTTCCGGCCCGCCCGGCGCAGCGCCTGCAGGTGCAGCGCACCCAGGAGCAGGGCCTCGTCCTCCAGGACCGGCCGCACCCGCACGCGCGCGGCCTCCTGGCCGAGCGACGGCATACCCCGCTCCCCCGTCCGCGCCACGCGACTCAGACCTGCACGCGTCCGCGGACGGCGGCCACGACCTCGGCCACGGCCTCCTCGACCGGCACGCCGTTCTTCTGCGAGCCGTCGCGGTAGCGGAAGGACACCGCGCCGGCGTCCCTGTCCTCGCCGCCGACGATGAGGATGAAGGGGGCCTTGGAGCGGCTCGCGTTGCGGATCTTCTTGGGGAACCGGTCGTCCGAGGTGTCCAGCTCGACCCGGATCCCCTCGGCCCGGAGGCGGGCCGCGACGTCCCGGAGGTAGTCGTCGAACTCCTCGGCCACCGGGACGCCCAGCACCTGCACCGGGGCCAGCCACGGCGGGAACTGCCCGGCGTAGTGCTCGGTGAGCACCCCGATGAAGCGTTCGATCGAGCCGAACTTGGCCGAGTGGATCATCACCGGCTGCTGGCGGGTGCCGTCGGCGGCGGAGTACTCCAGGCCGAAGCGCTCCGGCTGGTTGAAGTCGTACTGGATCGTCGACATCTGCCAGGTGCGCCCGATCGCGTCCCGGGCCTGGACCGAGATCTTCGGGCCGTAGTAGGCGGCGCCGCCGGGGTCGTCGACGAGCTCCAGGCCGGACTCACGGGCCACCTTCTCCAGCACCGCGGTCGCCTCGGTCCACTGCTCCTCGGACCCGATGAACTTGTCCCTCCTGCCCTCGCTGTCGTCGCGGGTGGACAGCTCCAGGTAGTAGTCGTCCAGGCCGAAGTCGCGCAGCAGGCCCAGGACGAAGTCGAGCAGGTGCTTGATCTCGCCGGGCGCCTGCTCCTTGGTGACGTAGGAGTGGCTGTCGTCCTGGGTGATCATCCGCACCCGGGTCAGGCCCTGCAGGACGCCCGACTTCTCGTTGCGGTAGACGGTGCCGAACTCGAAGTAGCGCAGCGGCAGGTCGCGGTAGGACCGTTGCTGGGAGCGGTAGATGAGGTTGTGCATCGGGCAGTTCATCGCCTTGATGCGGTAGGCCTGCCCGTCGTCGTCCAGCTCGGGCATCATGCCGTCGGCGTAGTAGGGCAGGTGCCCGGAGGTGTGGAACAGCCCCTCCTTGGACAGGTGCGGGGTGGTGACGTAGGAGAACCCGGCCTCGACGTGCCGCTGCCAGACGTAGTCCTCCATGGTGCGGCGCAGGATGGCGCCCTTGGGGTGGAAGACGGGCAGACCGGGGCCGACCTCCTCGGGGAAGGAGAACAGGTCCATCTCGGCACCGAGCTTGCGGTGGTCCCGGCGCTCGGCCTCCGCCAGCCGCTCCAGGTAGGCCTTCAGCTCGTCCTTGCTGGGCCAGGCGGTGCCGTAGATGCGCTGCAGCTGGGGGTTCTTCTCGCTGCCTCGCCAGTAGGCGGCCGCGCTGCGCATGAGCTTGAAGCCGTTGGCGATCAGCTTGGTGGTCGGCACGTGCGGGCCGCGGCACAGGTCACCCCAGACGACCTGGCCGGTCCGGTCGACGTTGTCGTACATCGTCAGCTGGTTGCCGCCGACCTCGACGCCGGCGCCCTCGGCCGCCTCGTCGGCGGACCCGCCCTTGAGCCCGATGAGCTCGAGCTTGTAGGGCTCGCCGGCCAGCTCCTCGCGTGCCTCCTCGTCCGAGACCTCGCGCCGGGCGAACGTCTGGCCGGTGTTGATGATCTTCTGCATCGACTTCTCGAGGCGCTTGAGGTCCTCGGGGGTGAACGGCTCCGCGACGTCGAAGTCGTAGTAGAACCCGTCCCGGATCGGCGGGCCGATCCCCAGCTTGGCGTCGGGGAAGGTCTGCTGGACGGCCTGGGCCAGGACGTGGGCGCAGGAGTGGCGCAGCACGTCCAGCCCGTCCTGCTCGGTGACCAGGACCGGCTCGACGGCGTCCCCGTCGCCGAGGACGTGGTCGAGGTCGACGAGCTCGCCGTCGACCCGGGCGACGACGACGTGCGGGTCGTCGGCGAAGAGTTCGGTGGCCGTGGTGCCCTGCTCGACCGTGCGCTCGCTGCCTGCGACGTGGACGGTGATCTGGGACACGGGTGCGCTCCTCGTGGTCTGCGGCGTGCTGCGGGGTGGGGGCGTGCGGGGACGACCGGCCTGGCCGGTGCCCGTCAAACCCTACCGCCAGCGGCACGGCATACCCCGCGCGCCTAGGGTTCGGGGGCATGGGCCACGTCGAGGACCGGGAGCCGCCGGACGGGATCAGCAAGCACTTCACCGTCGCGGTGTTCGTGGTGCACGCGGGGCAGGTGCTGCTGCACCCCCACCGGAAGGTGGGGCTGTGGCTGCCGCCCGGCGGCCACGTCGAGCCGCACGAGCTGCCCGACGACGCCGCCCTGCGCGAGACCCGGGAGGAGACGGGGCTGAGGGTGCGCCTCGTGGGCTCGACGGGGATCGACCACGACGCACCGGGGTCGCCCCGCCAGCTGGTGCGTCCCGAGGGGATCCAGGTCGAGGACATCTCCCCGGGCCACCAGCACATCGACCTCATCTACTTCGCGGAGGTGATCGGTGCTCAGGGCTCGCCCGCGCCGGACCCGTGCGGCGACGAGCCCGGCATGGAGTGGATCGACGAGGCGGGGCTGCTCGACCGGCCCGTCACCGAGGAGGTGCGGGCGTGGGCGCGGCTGGCGCTGCAGGTCGTCCCCGCGAGGACGGCCCGCACGCCGGGCGGACCGGGGCGGGCTGCCGACCCAGGGTGATGCGCCAGACAGGACGGGCCCCTTGCGGGCCGGTCCGCGCGGGTGTCTGCTGGGAGCAGGAGCGACCTGAGGAGGGCCACCATGGCGACGCTCGTCGTCTACGAGTCGGCGTTCGGCAACACCCGGACCGTGGCCGAGGCGGTGGCCGCGGGGCTGGGGGACGGGACCGAGGTGGTGGACGTGGCCTCAGCACCTCCGCTGGCGGACGTCGTCGCCGACCTGCTGGTCGTGGGCGGGCCGACCCACGCCTTCGGGATGAGCCGTCCGCAGACCAGGGAGGACGCGGCGAGCCGTGGCGGGACGCCGCCGGCGACCGGGATCCGGGAGTGGCTGGAGGCCTCCGGGCCGGTGGCGTTGCGGGTGGCCACGTTCGACACGCACACGCGCAGGCCCAACCTCCCCGGTACGGCGGCGAAGGCGGCCGCGAAGAAACTGCGTGCGCTCGGCTGCACCGTCGTGGCCGACCCGGAGAAGTTCTGGGTGCACGGCGACCAGGGCCCGCTGCTCGACGGCGAGGTGGAGCGGGCGCGTGCGTGGGGCGCGGGCCTGGCGCAGGCGGCGACGGCGCGACCGCAGCATCGCCGGTGACCTGGTCGGCGTCGCCCGGGCGACCTGCAGCGGGATAGCGCTCCTGCAGCGGGGAGGAACCCGCTGTCGGAGCCGGAAGCCGCTGCCGGTCCGGCTGACTGCTCCGTGGAGCACCCGGTCGCCGCATCCAGGAGGCGGGACATCAAAAAAGCGGCCCGGGCAGCGGAAGCGCCGTCCGGACCGCGATCGTCGGTGGACGTGAAGGGACTCGAACCCCTGACCTCTCGCGTGTGAAGCGAGCGCTCTAACCAGCTGAGCTACACGTCCAGGCGCCCCATGGGCGCGGGGACCTACTGTAGCGGCCCGCTGACGCCGGACGAAATCCGTGGAGCAGCGGTTCGACGAGGGCCAAGCCGGCCCCGAGGGGCACCTCCAGGGGTGGTCAAGCTGTTAGGACATCGGTGGCAGTCCCGTTGATCCGGGGGACGACCTCTGTCGCGCTCGCGACTGCCCGCCTCCACCCGTGCGACCTCACGCTGCTCGCTCAGAACGGTGGTGGGTCGTCGGCTCGGGTTCGCGTGGCCCAGCCGCCGGCCTCACCTCGGGTGGAGGGCCGTGAAGTCCGGGGGCCCTGGGTGGAGTTGTCGATGCCGAGCAGCTGTTCGGGGGTGGGGCCCTTGAGGTCGGCGTGGCGGCCTTCGCGGGCCAGGGCCAGCCGGGGGTCGATGCTTGCCCAGCCGGCCAGGCGCAGGTCGTAGGCCTCGGCGTCGACGATGTCGTCGGTGGCCCGGGCCGGGGTCCCGGAGTGGCGGTGGACGATCGCGGCGTAGAGCAGCTGGTTGGCCAGGTCGGCCCGGTCGCCGCGCTGGTCGACCCGGTCGGCCGGGTCGGCCTGGCCCCGGGCGTTCGCATGGGGACCGGGGGCGAGGGTGTCGAGGCGGGCCAGGTACTGGCG